>NZ_LZMN01000067.1:0-15404 GCF_001665955.1 Corynebacterium sp. EPI-003-04-2554_SCH2473622
CTCACCGACACCAGCGATGACGATCATGTCATCCAGATCTGTGGTGATCTCACCGGTTTCCACACGCTCCGGCTGTGCAGGCACTGCGATATTCGGCAGGGCCGTGATGGTCGCCGGGGCAGCGGGGGCGTTGGCTGCTGCCTCTGCTGCGGCCGCGGCGGCTTGTTCCGCATTCGCTGCCGCCTGGGAAGTCAGCTCAGCCATGTTCAACGTGTCCCCCAAACCACCGGTCAGATCCAGGTGCAGCGGAGCCTTGGCAGCCTGCGCGCGGGATTCGGCAGAAGCCAAGCCCATCAGCTCGTGGGAAATCTCTGCTGGGTTCCATACCCGGATACCCGCGGCCTCCACAGCCGGAACCAGTCCGTCGTTGCCGGCCATCAGGTGCGTACCGGCCACCCAACCGATCAGAACCTGCGCCAGGGTGACACCGTCGGACCAGCCAGCCTCAACCTTCCACTTGTTCATAATCGCATCCAGCGCGGCCTTGACCTCGCCATAAGCGCCGTCGCCACCGAATACACCGCGGTTTGGTGAACCCGGAAGCACCACATGGCAGCGCTTGTCGACGCCAGCTTGCGCCAAACCGGCCAATCCCGCGATGGTGCGTTCGACGGACCACAACAGCAAACGCGTTTGGTTTTCTGCCTGCGGGCCGGCGTCGGCCAGCGACCCTGTCACCGGTGGGGCGGCGAATGGGAAGGCCAGGGTTGGGATCAGAGCTGGCTTGAGCAGCTTCACCTCATTGCCGACGGATTCCACCTGCTCAGTGCCGATCCAGTCGATGACCGCATCGACGTCGCGGTAGGACGACAAGTTCGCCGGTACCAACCACAGCGCAGCACCCGGGACGGCGTGCTCGGCATACAGCTTGCGGGCAAACTCCTTACGCGCTTGGCTCACGCGCGAAGCAGTCATGACGACGGTCGCGCCGCCTTCCAACAGGCGCGCGATCAGCGCAGTGGCAATCGAGCCCGGAGCAGCACCGGTGACCAGCGCAATATCCTCGGCGTAGGCACCCTGCAGCTCAGATTCTGCCAGTTGCGCGATCTCTTCCAGCTCGCCCTGCCCACCGTTGGCTGCCCACCAGCGGGCTTGCTTGGCGACGGTCGTGCCGGTGCCGCGGAAACGCTCCAGGGCGATATCTGCTTGCCCCAGCGCGTAGCGGGCGAGATCTTCCCGGGCGCTGGCCCAGCGGTCGTCGAAAAGCACAGCTTTGCGGGCATCGAAGACCGGGGTGACGGTCTTGACCCAGCCGGAACCCAGCTCTGCCTCGACGGTTTCAAACAGCGTGTTATCGGTTTCTGGGGTCTCTGGTGCAGGCTCGGACAAGCCCAGCTGCGCCAGTACGGTACGTGCGGCAGTAGCCAGCACACCGTTTTCGCCGGTGACCTGCTCGGCGAATTCGTTGAGCGCAGCGGAATCCACGACGGAACCACCACCGGCACCCGAGCCACCGGTTGCTTGCGAGACCGCCACCCCGTGGCGAGCAGCCACTTGCTGTACGGCGGCGTCAACTAGTTCGTTGACTTCTGCCTTGGAGCTGGCAGAAGTTGGGATCGTTGCTAGCGATCCGCCACGCACCGAATCTTCTTCGCGCGAGCCCAGCAGGATTTCGGCTTCGACGTGGGCGATCCAGGATTGTGGGAGTGCCCAGGTGCCGGTTACGCGCTCGCCGACAGCAGCAGGCTTGGCACCGGCGGCACCGGTTAGCTGGCGCAGGCGCGCTCCGATGGCTTCGCTGAGCACCGCACCAAACGGGCTGTAGCCCGGAGCTGCGGTGGTGACGCGGCCACGCAGGGTGGCGACATCAGCATCAGCGGCCCCGTCGATGGCTGGAACCCCAAGTTCAGCGGACATATCCATGAGCAGCTGGTTACGACGCGAGGACACACCGTTGGTGAGTTCTTCGACGGTATCGGAATCGTTGATCTGCTCTAGGCGGATCTTGTTGGAAAACGCGAACAGCGTCATGATGGCCTCGGCGGCGGTGAAGCTGAGCTCGCCGGCCGGGGCGCCGCCTCCAGTGTTGGCTCCAGCAGCGGTACTAGCGTTGGGGTTAGCGCTGGCGCTTGCCGACGCGTTCGCTGGGGCTGACTCGGCTGTACCGGCTGCCTCGGTGGCAGTGTTTGCGGTGGCTGCAGTGTTTGTGGAGTCAGGACCCGCCTCCGACATCGGTGCCGGGTTTTCCGTAGGACGTGCAGCATCGGCGCCGACCTCCGGCGCCTGGCTGGCTTGGTCGGCGGCGGCAGCAGAGTTACTTGCAGTATCTTCGTCATCCACCTCGATCGGCGCCTCGGTGACGTCGGCAAGCATGACCACATCCTGGTCACGCTCGACGTTGTACACCGGCAAGCTGACGCCAGCCACGGCCATGGAACGCTGCGCCAAGTTGGTCAACGTTGGCGACGACGCCAAGCCGACCTCGATGATCTGGTCGACGCGAGCAAACAGCAATTCCTGGGTTTCGATCCAGCGCACCGGTGAAGCAAACTGCCAGGACAACAACTCGATCAGCAACAGGCGGGCCAGCTTTTGCGGCTCCATGGTGGCGGCGTCGATGTTGTCGAGACGGCCAGACGGGGCCAAAGCCGCGGTGGCGTCCACGAAATCCTGGGTGAGTTCGAACGGGCGGGCCACTAGGTTCGGCACATAGCGTCCGACCAGGGCATCCAGGTCCAAGGTCTCCGGTAGCAGCTCGTCGAGTTTGTCCGCGAATGCCGGCACGCCGTCGCGCAGCACACGGGAGTGGAACGGCACATCGATGCCCGGGACGGTCACGAACGCACGCGGGGCAATAGCTGTGGCGCGCTTGCCCAATTCCGCCAGGCCAGCCTTGGTGCCAGCGATGGAATACTGCTGGCCGGAGATGTTGTAGTTGACGATCTCCAAGAACTCGCCGGTTTCCTGCGCCACCTGGGCAACATAATCCTGCACATCATCGGCACTGACACCGATCATGTTCGGGCGCAGCGCACCCATGCCGTAATTGGAATTGCCGTGCTCGTCGCGTTCGACCAACGTGCCCATCGCGGAACCACGCGAGTAGACGATGTCGATGACAGCTTCCAAATCGAAGATATTCGCCAGCGAAGCCAGCGCGGTGTATTCACCCAACGAGTGCCCGGCGTACATGGCACCAGTAGCCAGCGCATTGTTTTCGCGCAAACGCTCGGTCTGCCCATAGGCGACGACGGCCAACGCGACCTGGGTGAACTGCGTCAGGTGCAGCACGCCCTGCGGGTGGCGGAAGGTAGTACCGCGCACCTTGAGCTCTGTTGGGTTGTCGTCGATGATCTGCCGGATGGAGAAACCATGCTGGGTGCGGGTGTGGTGATCCGCGCGACGCCAGGCCTCGCGTGCAGCAGGGGAGGCGTTGCGATCGTCGCGGCCCATGCCTTCTGCCTGCACACCCTGGCCTGGGTAGACGTAGGCGGTGGCAGGTTGTGCCAACAGCGCCTGGCCGACGGAGACGACTTCACCATCGATGCGGCAGGTGACTTCTAAAGCACTGTGGATGCCGGCGCGTCCGACGCGTTCTGCGGTGATTTCCACCTTGTCGCCGAGCTGCACCATGCCGAACATGGAATATGTCCAGCTGGTGACCGTGCCGTGGGTATTAGCCAAGTGCTGGGCGGTGGCCGATAGCCACATTCCGTGCACTAGGGCGTCGTCAAGATTGACCAGGCGAGCAGCATTAGTGGAGGTGTGGATCGGGTTGTAGTCGCCCGAGACCAGCGCGAACGGGGTCATATCCTGCGGCGCAGTGACGGTTGCGCGGTCGACGAAGGAACGTGGGGTCGGCTCGACCTCAGCAGCTAGGGCAGCACCGCCCCATTCCGGGGCAGGTGCCGGGACGCTGGCACCAGTGGCGCGGCCGCGGATAGCGAAGCGCTGCATCTGGGTGGCCACCAACTCGCCGGATTCGTGATCGCGCAATTCCAGTTCCACGGTGACGATGCGTCCGGCGTTGGACTCATCGATCGCAGAGCACCAGGATTTGACGTCGATGCGGCGCGCATTGCTTTCGCCTTTGTTGCCGCGGGCGAGTTCGTGGAGTGGTACCCGCAGGTCAATAACGTGGTTCAGGTGCACGGCGTTGAGAAGGCCCTCGATGACTGGGTAGTCGGTACCAGCAGGCTCGCCGTGCTCTTCGCCGATGCGGCCAGAGCCTAGCGCGGTATAAATCGCAGGCCAGGCTGGGCCCACCAGCACGTCCGGGGTGCCCGGGGCGGTGGTGAGCTTGTCGCCCAAACCAGCGCCGGTGACTGCAGTGTGCGCCTGCAGCAGCGTGGTAGGCAAGGTGAAGGAATCTTCGGCATAGCCGAATGGATATTGCTCGTTGACCGAACCTTCCACGATGGTCGGCAGTGCGGTGATCTCATCGCCGGATTCGGAGATCGAACCCACACCAGCCAGGCCTGCCAGCAGCTCAAAGACTGCTTGTGGCAGACGGTCGTGGTCCACAACCGGGCTGGCACCGGTGGCGACGGCGTCGGAAAGATCGACGGGGATGGACACGGACTTCACATAGAACGGGCGCTGGGATTCTGGCAGGTCATCCCAGTAGGAATCGGTGTTGATGCGAATGGAATACTGCGGGGCAGCCTCGGTGCCGTCGTTGATGATGTCAAAGGCTTCAGTTGGCAGCTCCACGGCTGGGTTGGCGATGGTGTGCCCGTGCCATTCCAAGCTTGGGGCCTGGCGCAAGAATTCTTCTGCAGTGGTGGCGTTGCCCAGGCGTGAGTACTGCTTGGTTGGCTCCACGCCAGCTTGTTGCAAGGCCTCGGTGGTGCCGGTTTCGAACCGGGCCAGCAACTCGGCGACGGGCTCGTCGACCTTGGTAATGCCTGCTACCGAGACCGGGCCCGGGATGATGCGTACGGCGTCGGCGTCGTAACGATCCTCCTGTGCCTGCCACAGGGTGTCTTTGGAGAACCACTTTTTCAGGTCACCATCGATGGCCGTGGTCCATGGCATCGGCTTGTTGTGCTTATGGTTCAGCGAAACAAACCAGGCGGCATCGCGCGCTGCGACGGTAGTGGTGGCAGCCTGCGGGAAGGCTTCGAGCAAGGTGCGCAGGTTGGCCGGGGCATCGGCGACGGAATCCAGGTCTGGGAACAGGGTGTCGATTTCGCCGTGATCCGACGGGTGCAGGCGCGCCTCGATGCGGTGCAACAGGTCGAACCAGCGATCCTGCCAGGTCGGGTCCATGAACGGGAAGGCTAGGTCGACGAAACGCTCCAGCCACTGCTGGTAGGTCATGGTCTCGACGTCGCCGAAATACGGCTTGGAGGTCTTGGCCAATGCGGCGATGATTTCTTCGCGGTGGTCCTGGTAATCAGCTGGATCCAGCGAGGTGATCAGCCGGGCGGCAGCGGCGAAAGAGTTGTCGATTTCGTGCAGATCCGCCAGTAGGTGCGACTGACCAGAGGCCACACCACCGTTAGCGCGGCCGCGGCCGACCCAACCGCCATTGGTCTCCGGGCTGATACCTGGGGTGTCGACGAGCAGCTGTTTGACCTGCGGGGAGGTAATGGCTTCTTTGGTGGCCATGGCGACCGTGCCGACGAACACGCCGTCGACCGGCATGCGCGGCAGCGAATATTTCTGTGACCACGTACCGGTCAGGTATTCCGCGGCGCGTTCTGCCGAGTAAATGCCACCGCCGACGGTGATGGTGACGTTATCGTGCTCGCGGGCAGCGGCGTAGGTGTCGATGAGCATCTCATCCAAATCCAGCCACGAGTGGTGGCCACCGGCATGGCCGTCCTCGATCTGCAGGATCAACTGGTGCTCCGGATTGGCGGCAGCGATGGCTAGGATGTCGCGGATCTGCTTGGTGGTGCCCGGTTTGAAGGAAATATATGGGAAACCGTCGGCACGCAGCTGGGTGAGCAGTTCTGTGGCCTCGTCGGCTTCCGGCACGCCAGCGGAAATGGTGACACCGGTAATTGGAGCGCCGTTCGCACGGGCCTTCGGGACGATGCGCGCTTGGCCAAACTGCAAGTTCCACATGAAGCGATCGAAGAACATGGTGTTAAACGCCACGGTGCGTCCAGGCTGCAGCTGGCGGATCAGCGAATTCTTCAGTTCGGTAAACAGTTCTTCGGAATACATTCCGCCGCCGGCCATCTCCGTCCAGAAACCAGCGTTGGCGGCAGCGGCGACGATGGTTGGGTCGACGGTGGTTGGCGTCATGCCACCGAGCATGATCGGAGACAGGCCGGTCAGTGCAGAGAACTTCGTCTGCGTGTACGTCTTGCCATCCGGCAGTGTGACCAGCCGTGGGGCGAACTCAGACCAGTCGCGCGCAGTAGGCAATTGCGCGCCGGGGGTAGCGAGGTTATCGCGTTGCGACGGCGTCCAAGCCGGAACGACGGACAGGCCGGTGCCCGCCACGAGCGGGGTGGTGAGTTTTGCGAGGCCGTCGTCAAGCACCAGAGCGTGGCTGATGTGCTGGTCGACCATTTGGGCGGTCTGTGCGGTCCAGTCGAACGGGCGGATCAGGATGTCGCGGACGACGGTGGCGATATCGGTGTCGCCGAGATCCAGCTGGCAGGCCTGGGCCCACTCGATGGTCAGCTCTGCGGCTGCGGTGAGGCTGTCGTGGTGGAAAGGCAGCGCGACCGGTAAGTAAGTGAAGTTTGGAGTGAGTTCTGAGCCGCCGAATTCGCGTGCCTCCAGGGCGTCGTTATAGGCGCTGGCGTGGGCGGCGACGTTATTTTCTACCGCTGCGAGTTCATCCGGGGTGCCCGAGACAACGAAAGCGCGGGTGCCATTGACCACGGAGATGGCGGCTGAGCCAGTGGTGGTCCCATTCAGGGACTGCTCGACGACATCGCGCGGGAGGTCGCGGATCAACAGCATGTGCGAGCGGGAATCGGTGGAACCGTGGGCGACGCTTGCTGCTGTGCCCATCAGGATGGCCAGGGCCAGTGCGTGTACTGGATGTTTGATGGCGGCGATGCCGAGGCTGCCCTGGGAGTGGCCGAAGGCGGTGGTTGGGTTGTTCTGTGTTGAGCCCTGTTCTAGGTCGCAACCTGCAAGGTTCATCCCCAGGTCACGCAATTGATCAATGGCAGCCAGCTGGCTGAGCACGATGCCCGGGATGCTGACGGCGGGGAATACGTCATTGGAACTAGTGGAATTGTTCGGGCTGGTGGTGTGGTTGGATGCGCCGGTGTCTTGGGAGTCCGCGTGCACGAGCGCTTCCAAGCGCTCCATGGCTCCTGGGATAGTGGAAGCAATGGTGCGGGCGTAAGGGCTGACCAGGCTACGGGCTTGGGTCAGGTAATTGTCCAGGCGGCCGACGGCGTGGTGGCTGGCAGCGGCATTGCGCAGCTGCTTTTCCCATTCCGAGGCTTGACCAGCAAAGATGATGGCGGGGGCGCGCATGGAATCAAGCGGTGTCAAAGACATGCAGTGGCATCCTTTACAGAAAATATGAGGAAACGTTCATGTTGTCTTTGCTCACCGTAGTGCATGCGAGTTATCTCACGTGGATAACTCGCGGCAAATGTGAGTAAATTCTCATGATTTTGTTTCAGAAACCATGTTTTGAGTGCGTATGTTCGGCATAGTTGCACAATAAAACGCCCTGGCTGGCCACTATCATGGGCGAACCAGGGCGTGAAATACTCCGGGGAAGTGGATCTTATTCAGCGCAAGCTACTTATCCGTAGCGGCGCCGTCTTGCGTACCGCCGTCTTCCGGCTGGGCGGCAGCGTCCTTCTCCTTCGGCACCAGGCCCAGCATATCCAGCAAGTCGGCCTGAACTTCGCGGCGGCGCAGCTTGCCAATCTGGTCAGTGGCGAGCTCTTCGAAGTGGTAGAAGGTGCGCGGAACCTTGTAGGCAGTCAGACGCTCGCGGCAGTAATCCTTCAGCCCATCCGGATCCAGTGCAGCGCCTGCCCGCAGAACCACACAGGCCACGACGTCTTCCGAGCCGTCCTTGCGTGGACGGCCGACGACAGCGCACTCTTCCACATCAGGGTGCTGCCCCAGGCAGTCCTCGACCTCACCAGGGTAGACGTTGAATCCGCCGGTGATGATCATTTCCTTAATGCGGGAAACAATGCGCACGAAGCCGTCTTCTTCCATCACAGCCATGTCACCGGTGCGGAACCAACCGTCGTGGAAAGCGTTTTCCGTGGCTTCCTCATTGTGTAGGTAGCCCTTGAATACCTGTGGGCCGCGGCCGAGCAGCTCGCCTTCCTCGCCATCCGGCATGGTTTCGTCCAGATTGTCTGGGTTAGCGATGCGTACCTGGGTATCGGGGAACGGGATGCCAATATAACCCGGGCGACGGTTTTCCGAGTGCGGGTTGCAGCACAACACGGGTGAGGTCTCGGTCAGACCGTAGCCTTCCACCAGCAGGCCACCGGTGCGCTGTTCCCACTTCTCGACGGTGTCTTCCGGCAACGGGGCGGCACCCGAAATGGAATTGGTGATGCCTTTCAGGTCGATGTCCTGCTTCTCGGCGGCCTCCATGACCTTGGAGTAGAGCGTCGGCACGCCCGGCATCCAGGATGGCTTGCGGTTTTTGATCACGTCCATCAGCAACGGGATTTCTGGCTTCGGCACCAGCACCATCTCGCCACCCAGTGATACGGCAAGCCCGGCGATCAGCGTAAGGCCGTACACGTGGAACATTGGCAGAGCACCCAGCACGCGCTCGTCCGGGTTGCGGCCCAGGGTGGGGAAGAAGGTCAGGATCTGGGCGATATTCGCGGAAATATTGCCCTGGGTGAGCTCTGCGCCCTTCGGGGTGCCCGTGGTGCCGGAGGTATACAGGATTAACGCGGTGGAATCACTGGTGACACAATCTGGGGTGCGAATTTCCCGCCCGTCGCCACCGAAGGCTTCGCTGGCCAAAGACTCAAATGAGATGGTGTTTGGTGCGAACTGGGAAAGCTGCTTGCGTTTTTCGCGGATCGACGGCAGGGGCAGGTAGCGCAAGGCCAGCTGTTTGGTGCGGGGCATCGCATTAATCATGTTGACCGAGATGATGGTCTCGAGCGGGGTCTTGCTGCGGACTTGCTCCAACATTGGGGCGGCTTTGTCCCAACAAATCGCGATGCGGGCGCCGTGGTCGCTAAACAGGCTTTCTAGCTCGTGCGCCGTGTACAGCGGGTTGTGCTCGACGACGGTTGCGCCAATTTTTTGGATGGCATAAAACGCAATAACGTGCTGCGGGCAATTCGGTAGCAGGACCGCCACGCGATCACCAGGGCCGACACCGAAGGCCTTCAGGCCAGCCGCCACAGCGCGCACATTCTTGTCGAGTTCGCTGTAGGTCATCGATTCGCCAAAAAAGTAGGTGGCCTGCCGATGGTGGTTATTGGTCAGATTCGAGTCGTACAGACTCAGCAGCGTCTTGTGCTCGTATTCCGGCTTTTCTGGGATATCGCCGTAGTGCTGTAGCCACGCTTTGGTATCCGAAGCGGTCATTGCTACCTCCTTGCGTAGGGGTGCTTTACATCACACGTTTTTGAGATAGTCCCCACACTACCAATTAGTGAGTCGTTTCACATAAACTACGCAAGCTTTTAGTGTGGTTTGTTAAAACTCCAGCATAAGGGGGGGAATGGAAGTGGGGCGGGTCGACGTAGCGGTATCGACGTCGGCCCGCCCAAAATTAGCGTGATTTTACGAATCTATATTCGTTCCCTGTGCTCGTGGGATAGCAAACAAAAACTTCGCCTACGCCTGCTTCAAGCGTGCAATCAGGTCAGCCTGGACCTCGCGACGACGAATCTTCCCCAGCTGGTCCCTGGCTAGTTCTTCGAAGTGGTAGAAGGTGCGCGGAACCTTATACCGGGTCAAACGTTCACGGCAGAACTCGCGCAAACCTTCCGGATCTAGCTCGGCACCGTCGTTAAGAATCACACAGGCAACGACGTCCTCCGAGCCGTCCTTGCGTGGGCGACCCACCACAGCAACGTCAGCGATATCCCGGTGGGCGCTGATGGTTTCTTCTACCTCGGCAGGGTGGACGTTAAACCCACCAGTGATGATGATTTCTTTCAAACGCGAAACCAGACGCAAGAAACCGTCTTCTTCCATCACGCCCATATCGCCAGTGCGGAACCAGCCATCATGGAATGCTTCCTCGGTAGCTTCCGGCTTATTTAAGTAGCCCTGGAAAACCTGTGGTCCCTTGACCAGTACCTCGCCTTCCTCACCATCCGGCATGGTCTCGTCGAGGTTTTTGGGGTTTGCAATACGGATCAGCGTATTTGGCATCGGAACGCCAATGAAACCTGGGCGTCGGTTTTCATTGACGGGGTTGGCCACGATCACCGGCGAGGTTTCGGTCAAACCATAGCCTTCGACCAACAAGCCGCCTGAAAGTTTTTCCCATTCGTCGACGGTGGATGCCGGTAGCGGGGCAGCACCGGCAAAAGAATAGCGGATGCCCTGCAGATCGAGGTCCTTCTTTTGGGCTTCCTCGGAAATTTTGTCGTAGAGTGTCGGCACACCGGGCAACCAGGTGGGCTTGCGCTTCTTGATGGCATCGAGAATCAAGGGGATTTCCGGTTTAGGCAGCAGGATGATCTCACCGCCGACGTAGGAAGCCAGCGCGCCAATGAGGGTCAGACCGTACACGTGGAACATAGGCAGTGCACCCATGAGAGTTTCGGGCTTTTCGCCAATTCCGGGCAGCCAGTACTTTGCCATTTGCACGTTGGAGCAGATATTGCGGTGGCTAAGCATCGCACCCTTCGGGGCGCCGGTGGTTCCGGAAGTATAAAGGATGAATGCGATGTCGTCCGGGGTCAGCGTCGGCTCTGGTTCCAGGTTTTCACCAGTGCCGCCGATCGCGCCGTCGAGAAGCATGCGGTAAGGGATCGCGTTATCGGCTTTTGCAGTGAGCATCTCGCGCTTTTCACGCACCGCTGGTAACGGCAGATAGCGCAACGCCAGCTGCTTGGTTACGGGCATGGCCTCAACCATGTTTACCGCGATGAGGTTTTGCAGCGCTGTGGCGTGGCGAAGCGGCTCCAGCGAACTAGCGATTTTGTCCCAGACGATGGCAGTGCGCGCCCCGTGGTCTTTGAATAGGCCTTCTAGCTCATATGGGGTGTACAGCGGGTTGTGCTCGACGACGGTTGCACCTAACCGCAGGATGGCGTGCACCGCGACGATGTGTTGTGGGCAGTTAGGGAGCACCACAGCCACCCGGTCGCCTTTGCTGACTCCTAGTGATTTTAGGCTTGCGGCTACCGCGCGGACCTGCTTATCAAGTTGCGCATACGTCGTCGATTGCCCGAAAAACCAGGTGGCGTTGCGATCCCGGTGATTTTTGAGGTTTTCGACGTAATTGTCGACAAGGGTGAGATCCGCGAAATCGATTTCGGGAGGGCAGGCGTCGTTATAGTGCTGTAACCAGGCGCGGTTTTTGAATGCGGTTGCCGCACCGGTGTTTGCGTTGTCGTTTGGATTGTTGTTTGTGTCCTCGTTTCTGTTGTTGTTTGTGTCGGTGTTGAGAGCATGTTTGGGCTCTGACATGGGAACAATCCTCCTGTATTGGCGTTTGCTGGTTTCGCTTGCTGGGCCGTAGGTGGGCAAACCTTGCGGGGTGTACGAACCGTCGCTAGCGAATTGCACCGAAATATTGTGATCTGTATTGCAGTTTTGGTTCCATAACCACAGTAGGCGATTGAGGCTCGCTTGGCTAGGGTGTGTTCGTTAAAGCGGTACTTTGGGGCCAGACTGCGGCACGTTGAAAAGCACATTAACTGATTTGCAGGCAAACAAAATAGTTGGTGTTCGTAAGGGGGTGGTTAGTGAAGATCAACCGGAAAAGCGGGGAGGGCTGTGCCAGCCTGACAGAAAACTGGCAGACAGAAAACTGGCAGAGAGAAAGCCGGCAGAGAGAAAGCGAGAAAAAGAAAACCGCCCGGAAAACCGGGCGGTGAAAACTGCATCCAGAAGCGATAAGAAGGAACTACAGAACTTGTAGCCCTCCGCTAGCTCGCATCCTCTAAACGTTTCAGCAGGTCAGACTGTACCTCGCGTCGGCGGATCTTCCCCAATTGGTCCTTCGACAACTCCTCAAAGTGGTAGAACGTGCGGGGAACCTTATATGGAGTCAGTCGCTCCTTGGCAAAAGTACGCAGCCCTTCTGGGTTCAGCTCGGCGCCATCGCGCAAAACCACACAAGCCACGACATCCTCGGCACCGTCGGAACGCGGACGGCCCACCACGGCGCACTCGACGACGTCGGCATGGCTCAACATCGTCTCTTCCACCTCACCCGGATACACGTTAAAACCACCGGTAATGATGATTTCCTTGATGCGCGAAACCAGGCGGATGAAACCATCCTCTTCCATTACACCGACATCGCCGGTGCGGAACCAGCCGTCGTGGAACGCAGCCTCTGTAGCCTCCGGGTTGTCGTAATAGCCACGGAAAACCTGCGGCCCACGGGCGAGAAGCTCGCCTTCCTGGCCGTCGGGAAGCGTCTCATCCAGGTTGTCCGGGTTTGCGATCCGAATTTCGGTATCAGGAAATGGGACACCGATATAACCGGGCCGACGGTTCTGACTCATGGGGTTACCCACCAAAATCGGCGAACATTCAGTCAGACCATAACCTTCCACCAAAAGGCCAGAGGTGGCTTGCTCCCAGTTTTCCACGGTGTGCACCGGCAGAGTAGAAGCACCAGAAAATGCATTGCGCACCTGGGAAAGGTCAATATCTTTGTCCTTGGCTGCCTCGATGATTTTCTCGTACAGCGGTGGCACACCCGGGATCCATGTCGGCGGGTGCTTTTTCATAATGTCCATCAGCAACGGAATCTGTGGCGACGGCAGCAGAACCATCTCGGCGCCCAAAAATGGCCCCAACGTGCCGAAAAATGTCAGACCATA
Source organism: Corynebacterium sp. EPI-003-04-2554_SCH2473622 (assembly GCF_001665955.1). Classification (NCBI taxonomy): domain Bacteria; kingdom Bacillati; phylum Actinomycetota; class Actinomycetes; order Mycobacteriales; family Corynebacteriaceae; genus Corynebacterium; species Corynebacterium sp. EPI-003-04-2554_SCH2473622. The sequence continues at coordinate 12,879 of NZ_LZMN01000067.1, forward strand.
CGCGTGGAACATGGGCAGCGCCCCCAACAGGCGTTCTTGTTCATCTCCTAGCCCGGGAACCCAGTGTTTGCCCTGCAAAATGTTGGCATACAGATTGCCGTGGGTCAGCTGCGCGCCCTTCGGTGTGCCAGTAGTGCCCGAGGTATACAAAAGCAGCGCGGGTGTGTTCTTGTCGACGCCGTCGGCAGGCACAAAATCGCCCGCCGAACCGCCCATAGAGCCGTCGGCAAGCACAGAAAACGGAACCGTGTTTGGCGCAGGTGCGGTCAACTGCTTACGGGTTTCGCGGATTTTCGGCAGGGGAATGCGTAGAGCCAGCTGTTTGAACTTCGGCATCGCTTCGACCATGTTCACCGAAATGATCGTTTCCAGCGCCAGGTCGCGGTCCTGGCGTAGCTTCTCCACCGTTTCCGCGGCCTTATCCCAGACAATCGCCACACGGGCGCCATGGTTGACGAAAGGATCGTACAACTCATGTGCCGTGTAGAGAGGATTGTGTTCGACGACGATCGCGCCCAGCTTGAGCACAGCATAAAACGCGGCCACGTGTTGCGGGCAGTTCGGCAAAATGAGCGCGACACGATCGCCCGGGCCGACGCCAAGGGAGCGTAGGCCAGCGGCAATACCGCGAACCTGCTCATCAAGCTCGCCGTAGGACATCCGGTGGCCGAAAAACCACGTCGCGGGCTTGTTCCGGTTGATCGCTAGGTTGTTGTCATAAACATCCAGCAAGGTGACGTTGCCGTAATCAAGCGTGTGCGGAGTCGATGGTGCGTAGTGCTGCAACCATGCCTTCGATTCAAAAGCCGACATAGAACTACTGTGCTTCCTTCATGCTGGGTGGGTATACCGGGACTGGTTTTGTAGTGCGGATTGTTTTGTCCGGACTGGAGAACTCTTTCCAGTGTACTCCCGGCAACGTGGGGCGTTTCGTGGGAACGTGTCAAGTTGTTTGTGCGTGAGGTCTAGTGGTTACGCTGGGCTTATAGTTCTAGGTCGCGACCTATATAAGCTCCAGTTCTGCTGTAGAACGCCAGTATCTTTAGGATGCAAGTATGCGCATCGCCATGATCTCTATGCACACCTCACCCATCGAGCAGCCGGGAATCGGCGATGCCGGGGGCATGAACGTCTACGTCTTAAATATTGCCCGCCAGCTCGCGAAACAGGGTATTGGTGTCGATATCTTCACCCGCGCCACCCGATCCTCCCAGCCGGAGGTCATGCAACTTGCCGATAACCTCCGCGTTATCAACATCATCGCGGGCCCTTATGTCGGATTAGAAAAAGAATCGTTGCCGACGCAGCTGGTTGCTTTCACCGGGGGCATCGTGCAGTTCGTCAACAAAGAATCCCAGCCGGCGGCAAAGCAGGAATCCCGTACTGGCTACGCTCCCTGCCACGCACCGTACGATGCGATCCATTCCCATTATTGGCTCTCCGGCCAGGTTGGCTGGTTGCTGCGCGACCTGTGGGGCATCAGCCTGGTCCACACCGCCCACACGCTTGCGGCGGTGAAAAACGCCTACCGCTCGGCTGACGATACCGCCGAATCCGAGGCCCGGCGCATCTGCGAACAGCAACTCGTCGACAACGCTGACACTCTCGTCGTCAACACCGACGAAGAAGCCCGCGACCTCATCGGCCATTATGATGCCGAACCTTCCAAGATCGTGGTGGTTCCGCCAGGTGCCGACCTAGAACTGTTTACCCCGGGCACAGACCGCAACACCGAGCGCTCCCGACGCGAACTCGGCATCCCACTACACACGAAAGTGGTCGCTTTCGTCGGCCGGCTACAGAAATTCAAAGGCCCCGAGGTACTCATCCGCGCTACCGCCGAGCTTTTCCGCCGCGAGCCGGACCGGTGCCTACGAGTGGTGATCTGCGGTGGCCCTTCGGGAAGCGCAGCCAGCCCGGATTATTATCACAATCTTGCCTGTGAACTGGGCGTCGGCAAGTGCATTCGGTTTATTGATACCCGCCCGCCGGAGGAGCTGGTCGCGGTGTATCAAGCTGCTGACCTGATTGCGGTGCCGAGTTACAACGAATCCTTTGGGCTCGTTCCCATGGAGGCGCAGGCTTGTGGCACCCCGGTGGTGGCTGCGCGGGTCGGTGGCCTGCCGATTGCCGTTGCAGATGGACAGACGGGTGTGCTTGTCGACGGGCACGACCCTGCTGATTGGGCCGATGCGTTGGCAGATTTGCTGGATGACGACGAACGCCGCGTCCAGATGGGGCAGGCCGCGGTGGGCCACGCCGCGCAGTTCTCGTGGGCGGCGGCTGCGGACCGGTTAGTGGGGGTATTCCAGGATGCGATTGCGAGTGCTGATGGGGCAGCAAGATGAGCTTGCCGTTGGCAGAATTCGGTTCAGAATTAGGTCCAGTCATAGCTTCTAGCATGCCACGGTCACCCCACTAATTGCCGCTGGCTTGCCGGTTGTGCAACCTTGCTGCCCCATCAGCACTCGCAATCGCATCCTGGAATACCCCCACTAACCGGTCCGCAGCCGCCGCCCACGAGAA
>NZ_LZMN01000068.1:0-1813 GCF_001665955.1 Corynebacterium sp. EPI-003-04-2554_SCH2473622
CAGTGGGTTCGGGGTTCGATTCCCTGATGGCGCACTTTCTCACCCCCGGTAGGCTCATCGCCGCCGGGGGTCTTTCCTGTTTCAAGCCAGTGACGATCAACGCCTGTAGCGAAAGCAATTAGCGAGATAGTCGCACGCCGTGGGTCGCTAGAACCGCGTTCAAGATTCGCTATTGCAGTTCGCGAAAGCCCTGTCAGTTCAGCTAAATCAGATTGCTGAAGCGAAGCAAATTCCCGCGCAAGCCTTACGCGGTGTTTTAGTTCAAATTCTGGAATTGCGCCCGCCGTATTTATGGAAGTTGTCATATGTCCATTATGGCGCATACCTGCCGTTATGGACAAGTGTAAAGCAACGAACTTAACTTATGTCCATTACTGCACTTGACGTAAGTATTTCCACGTCGGTATAACTTAACTTATGTTAAGTACTGAACTTATTGGGGTTTGCGAAGCTGCCGAGATGCTAGGGATATCCCGGCAGGGGCTGCATGAACGGATAAGGCGCGGGCTGATTAACCCAACGGGACGGATAGGTAAGCGGCGAACGATGGTGTTCGAGCGCGCCGATATTGAAAAGATCGCAGAATCCGAGGCGGTGGCCTAATGGCTCGCACGAAATTCGCTAGCGCGGTGCCGTGGATTCGTATTCGCGAGATCGTCCAAGCCGCTTACTCATTCCACGATTCCAGCGGAATTATCGCCGTATGCGACGTGCTCTATGGGCATCTAGATGAATCCCAACGCGAAGAAGTCATCAGTCATCTTCGCGAAGTATTCAACCGGCCGATCGCATCGCCTAAGCATCAAAAGCTAAATAAGCGCTACCTAACGCTGCTAGCAGAACGGAAAGATTAATGAATCCCGTAACACCGCGCCTGGCAGGCTCAAATATTGATCTGTATATCGAGCACCTCAACGCGATCAATTCAAAGATTCAAGAATCGAATCGGCCTGAAAGCTACAAAGACGGCTACGCGGCAGCCACCAAGCTCGCAACCAATCGCATCGCCGAGCTATGGGAATCCGCAGTGAGATCAGCCCTGGCAATCAACGAGATGCTTGCCCAACAAGGACAGCTCGACGAAGACCTAGACGATGCCTTCGAGACCGCGCAAGCAATCGCAAATAACCGCAAGTCCAAAACCGACTAAGACCCGTGGGTCTATGTGGTCGCCCTAGTCGGGAGTTCCTAGGGCGACGTCATAGGTCTACGGATCTAGATCGCAAGACACCGCGATCAAACCACACAAAACAATGCACACCTTGGTCAGCTTTATGAGGTAAGTTCCTGGCCGCCGATCTCACTAAACAAACTGCCTGCACGTATGCGCTTTCGCTGCACGTAAATCGATCTCATTCGTGCCGAGATCGTGCCACACCGGTGCCTAGCTAGCCCGGCCATGGCGCAGCACGAGGGCCGATTGGCAAAGACATGCCAGTCGGCTATTAGTCGTGGGCTGACATCGGAAAGCGGAAAAATTGGGAAAAATCCATTGGGGGGTCAGCCTGGCGGTTAATAATCCACACCTATCAATAGCTACCTACACCACCCACTGCACACCGTAAGGATTTCCACCATGGCATCGAATCTATTATCTAGCCCTCTACCGAGAGAATACGAACTAGGTAAATGCTCGTATCCAAGTGTGAACCCCAGAGACTATGACGCTGACTGCACAGTTGCCTATGCCAGTCCTACGGCTAACGGCAAGACCTCACCGTCTGCTAGGGCCGCCGATGCCATAGACAAATGCGAGGGCTGCCCCATAATCCAACTCTGTGCAGAGATGGCACTCAAGGAAAAGCCATACGGG
>NZ_LZMN01000069.1:0-27693 GCF_001665955.1 Corynebacterium sp. EPI-003-04-2554_SCH2473622
ACGTCTTTGTGTACGACCTCGATGTCACTGACCGCTGTTTCCAGCACCGGCGACCAGTTAACCAAGCGGTGCGCGCGGTAAATCATGCCGGCGTCAAACATCTGCTTGAAAATGTGCTGCACGGCGCGCGACAACCCCTCATCCAGGGTGAAGCGCTCGCGCGACCAGTCGACGGAATCACCAATCGCGCGCATCTGCTGTTGGATGGTGCCGCCGTATTCTTCCTTCCATTCCCAAACCTTGGCAATGAAATCTTCCCGCGAGTAATCCCAGCGAGATTTGCCTTCCTGCTCGCGCAGCTTCGCTTCCACCTTCGTCTGGGTAGCAATGCCTGCGTGATCCGAGCCCGGCAGCCACAGCGTGGAAAAACCCTGCATGCGCTTGCGACGGATAATCGAATCCATCAACGTGTGATCCAACGCGTGCCCCATATGTAACTGCCCGGTGACATTCGGTGGCGGCAAAACCACGGAATAAGCAGGCTTGTCCGCATCTTCGTCCGGGCGGAAATAGCCCTTCGACTCCCAAGCGTCGTAAAGATCTTTCTCTACCTCGCCTGGCTGCCAGTTCTTCGCAAGCAGATCGCTACGGTCGCGACCCGGCGCGGCATCGGTTGCGGAATTACGGTCATCTGGGTTTTGCTGGTTCTCCGTCATCACGGCGCCTATTCTAGCGCCCACCCGCAACCTGGGCCGCAGCGCTACAGGAGTTGCCCAGCAGATCCCCAGTAATAATCCGCCACACTGCTAAAATCCGGCCTATGTCTACCCAACCGTCTCTCCCTGCAAAACGTCTGCGCACCCATTATTTTTCCCGCGCAAAAGCCAACGGCACCCCTTTCACTGCACTGACCAGCTACGATAGCCTCACCGCCAGCATTTTCGACGACGCCGAGATTGATCTGCTGCTGGTGGGAGATTCCGCGGCCAACGTCGTGTTCGGACACAGCTCCACTTTGCCGATCACCACCGAGGAGCTCATCAGCCTGTCCGCTGCGGTGGTGCGCTCTACCCGCCGCTCATTCGTTGTCGCCGATCTGCCCTTTGGCAGTTACGAAACTTCGCCAGCCCAAGCCGTGGATACCGCGGTGCGGTTTATGAAAGAAGCCGGCGTGCAGGCGGTAAAAATCGAAGGTGGTGTGGAAATAGCTCCAACCATCAAAGCGCTTGTCGACGCCGGCATTCCGGTGTGCGCACACATTGGTTTTACCCCGCAAGCCGAACACGCGCTCGGCGGCTACCGGGTACAAGGCCGTGGTGAGGCCGCCGCGCAGCTACACGCAGACGCCCAGGCAGTGGCAGAAGCGGGGGCTTTCGCCGTCGTCATGGAAATGGTACCCAGCCAACTAGCTGCTCAGATCACCCGTGACTGCCCTATCCCCACCATCGGCATCGGTGCAGGTAACGAGTGCGACGGCCAGATCCTGGTCTGGACTGACGCCTTCGGTCTGGGCACTGGAACGCCGCCGCGATTCGTGCGCCAGTACGCCAATCTTGCCGACGAGCTACGCAAAGGTGCTCGCGCTTACCGCGAGGATGTTGCAGCCCGTACGTTCCCGAATGACGCCGAATCATTTAGTGACGAGAATTAAATGCAGGTCTTCCACACTATCTCTGACGTACGCGAGTTTTGCGTAAAAGCACGCTCGGCTCCCACGGTGGGCACAGCTTCCACAGCCGACTCGACTGCCACGGTGGGTTTGGTTCCCACGATGGGCGCACTGCACGACGGGCATGCCAGTCTGGTGCGCGCCGCACGCGCCGACAACGACATCGTCGTCGCATCAGTATTCGTTAACCCACTGCAGTTCACCGACCTGGGTGATTGCGACGACTACCGCAACTACCCACGAAACCTGGAACAAGACGCAGAATTCCTACGCACGCTCGGCGTCGATGCGGTCTTTGCTCCCAGTGTCGACGAAATGTACCCGGGTTTTTCTGCATCTCCAGACCAGCACCCACAAATCTGGGTACGCACTGGCCGCATGGGCGAGATTCTAGAAGGCGCCTCCCGGCCTGGACATTTTGATGGAGTCGCAACCGTCGTCGCCAAACTGTTTCAGATCATCCAGCCAGACCGGGCCTATTTCGGGCGCAAAGATGCCCAACAGCTGGCGATAATCCAAGCCATGGTGCGGGATCTGGATATTCCGGTGACTATTCACGGTCTTCCCATAGTGCGCGGTGTAGACGGGGTGGCAGAATCCAGTCGCAACTTACGCTTAAGCGCGCCACAGCGACGCGCTGCCCAAGCCCTATCTCAAACCTTATTTGGGCTTCGCGACGGCGAATTCACTAGCGTAGAAGCAGCTAGAGACCATCTAGCAAGTTGCGCAGGGGTGGAGCTAGATTATTTCCGTGTTGTCGACCCAGCAAATCTACGGGACGTTCCTGCCGATACCCGCCCAGCGCTAGCCTTGACCGCAGCCTGGGTAGGCCCGGTACGTTTGATCGATAACTTGGCTTTGGAGACGCATGAATAATCGCGACGATTCCGCAGAGCTGTCTGCCATCATCAGCGAATTTCTCCGCAATGGTTACGAGCACGCAGATTTTTCGTGGCTCGTGAATTCAGCTGCCGAAGGGAATGCAGACGCAACCGGGGTGGCGGGTGACAAAATAGCCCGGGAAAAACCAGCCAGTAACGAAACAAACGTCGACAAGCACGAGTTATATGCCCAGGCCATCACAGCCTGCATGGAAGCGATTACGCCCCCGGCAGAAGCACTCAATGTCGATTCACCTGTGCCCGCAGAATGCATGGCACACATTGTCTCCGCCCTGTTTACCCAGTTAGACACGCACCGCGAGGCTGTCGCCTTGTTAGCCGCAGATTCCCTACACCCAGTGCTAGAAACCGGAACTACCACCACCATGATGGAATCATCGGAGCTTGGGCTACACCTGGACCGGGTATTGCTACGTGGCCAAGAAGCCGGCGCGTTTCGGCCCGGTATTTCTGCCAACGATGTGTTTTACATAATCATCTCGCTGAGCTTGTTCCGGCTCAATCACCGGCACCTGATGGCCACAACTGCCCAGGTCGATACGCTTTCAGCAAGCAATTCGGTGGGAATTCGGCGACTCGTCATCGATGCTGTGTTGTCGTTTTTGACCTCGAATATCGAAGATTCCGAGCACGAATCCTATCTATTCACCAGCGACGAAGAACACGACGGTGGCGGGCTCGGGGTGTACTGGGACTAAACCCAGCCACAGCCTAGCCCTAGCTGCAGGCCGCAATCTGAGCCCCTACCCCAGGGGATAGTCCGAGCCCAGCCCGGGCATGGTTTTGCGCTAGGACTGGTGCTTGCTATGCCGATTGCATGTTTTCGGAATAACGCAGTTCGGGTTCATCGTCGCCACGTACCGCGGCAGCAGTGACAACCACCTGGTTGATGTCTTCCCGATCCGGCAAATCGTACATCACGGGAACCAACAGGTCCTCCAAAATCGCGCGCAAGCCACGGGCACCAGTGCCGCGGTCAATCGCCAAATCTGCGATTTCCCCTAAGGCGTCGTCGTCGAAGATCAGCTCGGCACCGTCCATAGCGAACAAACTCCGGTACTGCTTAACCAGCGAGTTCTTCGGCTCAGTGAGCACCTGTACCAACGATGCACGATCCAGGTTTTCCACCGTAGCTACCACCGGAAGGCGGCCAATAAACTCTGGAATCAGGCCGAATTTCACCAGATCAGCGGTACGCACCTGCGAGAACAACGCCGCGTTGTCGGTGTCTTTGCGGGAGTCGATCTCTGCGCCAAAGCCCAAACCTTTCTTGCCGACGCGCTCCGCGATTACTTTGTCCAGGCCATCGAAAGCGCCCGCAACAATGAACAACACATTGGACGTATCCAACTGAATAAATTCCTGGTTGGGATGTTTACGCCCACCCTGCGGTGGGATGGAAGCGGTCGTGCCTTCCAAGATCTTCAGCAACGCCTGTTGCACGCCTTCACCTGACACATCTCGGGTGATCGAAGGGTTTTCGCTCTTGCGCGAAATCTTGTCAATCTCGTCGACGTAAATAATGCCACGCTGCGCGCGCTCCACATCAAAATCGGCAGCTTGCAACAACTTCAGCAGGATATTTTCTACGTCTTCACCGACGTAGCCAGCTTCCGTTAACGAAGTAGCGTCCGCAATCGCGAATGGCACATCCAGCATGCGTGCCAGCGTTTGTGCCAGGTAGGTTTTGCCCGAACCGGTAGGGCCCAACATCAAGATATTGGATTTCGCAATCTCGACTTCTTCATCCGCATGGATGGAATCGGCCCGCCCGCCATATTTCGAGCCCGAGGTTTTCTGTCCCCCACCGGCACCGCTGTGGGTAAATTCGTCGGCGCGCATGCGCTTGTAATGGTTATAAACTGCCACCGACAGGATGCGTTTGGCCTGGTTTTGGCCAATGACATAGTTATCCAGGAACGCAGAAATTTCCGACGGCCGTGGCAGACGCTTGGCATCGTCGGATTCCTGTGCGCCCGGCTCGTTAGCGATTTCTTCTTCGATGATCTCGTTGCACAGTTCAATGCACTCGTTGCAGATATACACACCGCCACCGGCGATGAGTTTTTTCACCTGTTTTTGGCTCTTCCCACAGAAGGAACACTTCAGCAGATCAGCGCTTTCTTGCATACGTGCCATAGGATCTTTTACGTACTTCTCGTTTCGCGGTCGTGGACAGGTGCGTGAGGATATTTCTGGCGCCACAAGGCAGCCAGATTATTGTCTCTAGTGTAATCACCATGCACCGTTTCGCTGGTAGCCACACGATGGTAGAGCCGATGCCACCAGTCCGAACTCATGATGCAAAACTTACTGTATGGCTACTCCCCGCACCGCTTTCGATATTGGCCCTGCTGCCGGCACTGATTCTGCTGCTGGTGCTGCTTCTGCCGCCGACACTGCTTCTATCGAACACGATGCACACTCTGCACACGATGCACGTTTTTTGCCTACGCTCTTGCGGCGAATCCGGCGTGCCATGGGCGACGATTCCGTCGAACTCACCACCCTACGAATCTGCTGCGCCGCAATGGCGGTCGCGCTGTTGGTCTACCTGGGATTGCAATACGTCACCTATGGCTCCAACTACATCGGCGACTGGTACGGCTACCTCATAAGTATCGGGTTGGCCCTGAGCGGGATCTTCATGCTGGTATCGGCAATCGTCGGCAAGCTGGTCTGGTTGCGTTATTCCCTGTATACAAATGCAATCGTGCTGTTGGTAGCTACCCTGGCGTTTCCTGTGGCGTATTACACTATGCCCGACCTGGGTCCTGCGGTGCTGCGGTTTACCGATTTCACCGGCGTTTTGGCCATCAGTGTGGTTTTGCTCTCCCCGACTAGACGAGCGGTACTGGTTGCAATCTTGATTCAGGTCTTCCCCAGTGCATTACATTCCCTCGTCTACGGGCGCACGAGTATTCCAGAGCTGTTAGCGATCACAGGGTTTGCGGTACTCATGAACTTGATTCCGTTTGTGCTGGGGGCAGTTACGTTGATGCGCGTTGCACGCACTATCGACGAGACTGAACAGAAGGTGCAGGATTCTTTGGCTGAATCCGAGTCCAAGCATGCAGCAATTGCCGAGCGCAAACGCCTCAATGGTCTGGTCCATGACCATATTTTGGGTTCGCTCTCAGCCATCGCCCGCGGGCAAAATATGCAGGCCGACGCCGTACGTTCGTTGCCTTCTCGCCCCGCGACTGGCGAAGACATTACGCTGCAACAATTACTTGCCGACGTCACCTGCAGCGTGCAGGATCTCACCCCAAATTGCTCCATCACAATCAATGGGCAAGACGCACACAATGGGAGTTCCGACCTTGGTTTTTCTACGATCAAAGATTCTGCAGCCGAAGCCATCCGTTTGTCTGTCACTGAAGCTGCACGTAATTCCCGGAAGCATGCTGGCGACTCGTGTCAACGTAGCTGCGCTATCAACATCACCGATGGTGAGCTGGTTTTTGAATTTTCTGACGACGGTCGCGGTTTCGATATGGCAACGCGTAATCCGCAACGGGCGGGCATCAACGTATCGATTTTGCACCGCATGCGCAGTATTGATGGCGGCGATGCCCAGATTGTCTCTTCGCCTGACAACGGCACAACCGTCACCGTGCGCTGGTGCTTGCGCACCGCAGAATCCCAATTCAATGAGCGCGTGGCAGCACAAGCAAATGATTCTTCCGAAGATCAGCTCACAGCCGCAAAGTTAGAGCAACAGCTACTGCAGCCAGCACAAGTTTCCCGATCATGGGCTTGGCCATACCTAATTCTGGCCGTCATCAGCATCGTTTCTGCAGTGTGGGTGAACTCCGGCGAGTTCCTGATGGCGATCCCAGCAGCCGCCGTCGCCATTGCTACTTTAGCCCTGCTTGTCTTAGACAGCTCACCCCATATTGACGGCACCAAACGCTTCGTCTTCACGGCCGGTTTTCTTATGTTAGGTCCGTTAAGCATGTTGCAGCGCGTCGATTATGCGGCTGGCCGAGAAAATTTGTGGGCGTTGTCGATCATTAGCTTGCTCTGCTGCATTCTGATTTTGCGCGGGCAAATCTTGTGGGGAGCCGGCTGCTTCGTTGCCAGCGCGGCGTTAATGAAAGCCTGCACCTTGCTCAGCGCCGGTGCAATTGCCAGCCCACCTCTGGCAGATATTTTGGTGCAGGTAAATCTCGTCATGGCAGCCACGGTGGTTTTTCTTGCAACCAACACTTTGCTGAAGAACCTGCCCCGGCTGCGTATGGAAAAACGCACCGCCTATGCAGAGGCGGCACGGGTACGGCAGATTCAGTTAGTGCACAGACATTGGCATGAACGCATTGAGTTGCACGCGGCGCCGGTGTTTGAAGCTGTGCAGCATTTCCAGACTCCCCCACCGTTGTTGCGGGAAAGGGCCCGCCTAACAGAATTAGCGATCCGCGACATGCTGCGTGCGCCATTACTGGATCGCCCCGAAATAAAAACTGCTGCTTGGGATGCACGGAAAGCCGGCGCTACGGTATTGCTGCTGGATGATCGGAGTGAACGCGATTCCAGCATGGTCGGCCGTAAATCCGATGGCCGAGATGTCGGCGCCGCGCTGGAACGGCTTGTGCCTTTGGTGCTGGAGCGTCTGAACTTCGCGGGAACAGACAAAGTAACCATCCGTATTTTGCCGCCTGGGCGCAAATATTTCGCCACGATCACCACCGACAGTACTGGGATTACCCGGGTGCCATTCCCGGAGGTCTAAGACGGCTGAAAACCTGCTAGCCCCCGCGCAATCCTGGCTCTCGGCGGTTAGATTACGAAGCGCCCAAATGCGAGTGTTAGTGCGGGTCAGTCGGCCCGGGTAAGAATCCATCTTCTTGGGCACGCTGGTATAAATCCAGCTTCGTAAAGGTATCGCGTCCGACGCTCGAGTACTTCTGCCGAACGCGGTTTAAATAATCGTTAACCGTGTCTTGTTTCAATCCAGTCAAACGAGCGACTCGCTTCGCTGGCTCACCCGAAGCATATAATTCCAAGACTTCGCGCTGTCTATCGGAAAGGTCCACGGATTCAAGTAAAGGATCGCTATCCATCGCAGCGGCCATTTCCGTAGAGATCGTCGGGCACCCACCCAGAGTGCGACGAATAGCGGCCACAATTTCTTCCGATGGTTGTGTTTTGCTCAATACTTCCGCGACGCTGGTACTGAGTACTTGCCGCAGCAAATATGGGCTTTCCAAGGACGAGACCACAACGATATGCGGGGTGAGCTCTTCGATCTTTTCCACATTTTCTACCGGTCGACTGTCATCCGATAAGCGAAGATCAAGCAGAACTAAGTCGACTTTCTTCTTTTTACCTAAGACACCGAGAAGTTGCGGCACGCTGGGTGCGCTGGCGATAACGGTGAAATCCGAATAACTACTAAGCATGGCCTCTAGGCCTTGCCGGGTGAGTTCGTGGTCTTCCACAATCGCTAAACGATAGGTCTTGGAACTAGAAGGTGTCATACCTGTTGCCCTGTGCCTTTGTGTGGTCGTTTCTCTAAGTGTGTATTAGGCGGATCATCGTGTCCGGTTTTTGGTTCACGGAAACCGGCGCTGGTGAAATGATTGCCCCCAACAGAGTTTAGAGGTGCTCACAGCAATCTACGAGTACGGCTGACACCACAGCTACCCCCATTTTTTGAGTGTAACACCCATGGGTTGTCTCAGGTGCGTAATACAGGCAAAGATCTACTACCCCAAAAGCGTGTTGGCCAAAATGCAGCAGCACCCTCCCGTCGAGAAACGATCGGAAGGGTGCTGTCGTGCAGGTACAGCCGAAATTGAATGATCGGCAGATTTTAGTCGTGATTAGCCTTGCGGTAATCAAAGACACGATCGATAATTCCGTATTCCACGGCGTCTTCCGCGGTCAGAATCTTGTCACGGTCAGTATCAATGCGGATCTGTTCTGCGCTCCGGCCGGTGTGCTCTGCCAAAGTACGCTCCATCAAAGTACGCATACGCTCAATTTCGGCAGCCTGAATCTCCAAGTCAGAGACCTGTCCTTGCGTGCCCTGCGTAGCAGGCTGGTGAATCAGTACACGAGAGTTCGGCAACGCCGCGCGCTTGCCTGGTGCGCCCGCAGCCAGCAGCAATGCCGCCGCAGAAGCAGCCTGACCCAAGCACACCGTCTGCACATCACAGCGGACAAAACGCATGGTGTCATAAATCGCCGTCATAGCCGTGAAAGAACCACCTGGCGAGTTGATGTACATCGTGATGTCACGGTCGGGGTCCTGAGACTCCAGAACCAACAACTGCGCCATGATGTCGTTAGCTGCGGTGTCATCAACCTGGGACGCTAAGAAGATGATGCGCTCTTCAAACAGCTTGTTATACGGGTTAGTTTCCTTCGTGCCGTTCGCGGAATGCTCCAAGAACGACGGCAGCACGTACCGCGAAGTTGGCATCTGGGATTGGTTCAACATGAAAGTAGTTCTCCTCTTACCTGGTTCGTGGTTCGTGCTTAGTTAGTAACAGTGCCGCCCTGAGCAGCAGAAATGACATGGTCCACCATGCCGTATTCCAAAGCCTGCTGTGCGGTGAACCAACGGTCACGGTCGGAGTCCTTGGTGACCTGTTCAAAAGTCTGGCCAGTGTGCTCCGCAATCAGCTGTGCCATCTCACGCTTGGTCTGCGCGAATTGTTCTGCCTGAATCGCGATATCAGCGGCGGTACCACCAACACCGGCGGATGGCTGGTGCATCATGATGCGCGCGTGTGGCAAAGCAAAGCGCTTGCCCGGTGCACCGGCAGTGAGCAAGAACTGCCCCATGGAAGCTGCCAGCCCCATGCCGTACGTACGCACGTCACACGGCGAGTACTTCATGGTGTCGTAAATAGCCATGCCTGCGGTTACAGAACCGCCTGGGGAGTTGATGTAAAGAGAAATATCGCGGTTTGGATCCTCCGCGGAAAGCAACAAAATCTGTGCGCACAGCTTGTTGGCGATTTCATCGTCCACCTGGGTACCCAGGAAGATAATGCGTTCACGCAACAAGCGCTCGTAGACAGAGTCGCCCAGGTTCATGCCCGTCGAACCTGCCTCGCTCGTAATTTTGTCAGACATTAGTGTTTCCAACTCCTGTTAGTCGTCGTACTCAATGACACCAGCGTACTCGCCGTCCGTAGGCCCGTCAGCTGTGTTCGCTGTCAGCGTTTACATGCACCGCACCTACGCAAAACCCGCCAAGCTCAGCTACGTTAGCCAAACCCGGCGGGTGTGGTTTTTCGAAGCATCATATGCTCCGAAAGTCACCGAGAGAGATTACTTCTCCTCGGAATTTTCCTGTGTCGCTGCAGCGTTGTCGGCAGCTTCGGCACCTTCAGCGTTTTCTTCTTCACCGAAGTAGTCCTTTGGATCAACAGCATTGCCGTCGGTATCTTCTACCTGGACATTGCAGATAGCCATCGCCAGTGCCTTGCCACGACGAACATCAGCGAACAAGTTTGGCAGCTGGTTAGCCTGCTGCAACTGCTGCATAAATTGTCCTGGCTCCATGCCGTAGGAACGAGCGGTGAACATGATGTGCTCGGTGAGTTCTTCCTGGGAAACCTCCGGCTGCTCCTGCTCGGCAACCGCATCCAAGAACAACTGGGTACGTACAGAATCCTCGGCAGATTCCCGCGCTTCCTTGTCGAACTGCTCGCGGGAAGTTCCCTGTGCTTCCAAAAGCTGAGCCAGAGCCTTCTCGTCGCCACCAACCTGGCCAAGTACCTGGTGGTACTGGTTGTGCACCTGGTCGTCGACCACGGTCTTTGGAAGCTCGAATTCGACCTTTTCCAGAGCTGCCTTCAGCACCTCGTCGCGGATTTCTGCAGCCTGCTGGGCCTTCACGGATTCTTCAGCCTGCGTGCGGATAGCTTCACGCAACTCATCGGCAGTATCGAATTCCGAAGCCATCTGTGCAAAGTCATCGTCGAACTCAGGCAGCTTACGTTCCTGGGTCTTCTGTACGTGCACGGAAACTTCTGCTTCCTCGCCAGCATGCTCACCGGTCTGCAGCTTCGCGGTGAAGGTGTTGTCTTCGCCGGTCTTCATTCCACGCAAAGCGGTGTCCAATCCCTTGACCAGGTTTCCAGAACCGATCTGGTAGGACATGGACTCAACCTTAGCGTCTTCAATTTCTTCACCATCGATCTCTGCAGACAAGTCAATGACTGCAAAGTCGTTGGTCTTCAGCTGACGCTTGGTTTCCTTCAATTCGCCGAAACGATCACGCAGCTGATCGATCTGCTCATCAGTAGCCTCATCCACGGACTTCAGCGGAGCAACGGAGACCTTGAACTTGGAGAAGTCTGGAACCTCAATATCTGGCTGGACATCAACTTCAGCAGTGAATTCTACGAATTCATTGTCCTCAATCTGCTTGATATCAACCTCAGGCTGACCGATTGGGTTGATGTCATTTTCCTTCATGGCCTGTTCATATTTAACCGGCAGCATGTCATTGACGACCTGCTCCAAAACAGGGCCACGGCCAAAACGCGCGTCGATCAGCTGACGAGGCGCTTTACCTTTACGGAAACCTGGGATAGACACCTGCTGCGCAATGGCCTTATAGGCTGCATCGATTTCCTTGTCGAGCTCAGAGAATGGGACATTCACGGTGAGCTTCACGCGGGTATCGCTCAGCTTGTCGACGGTTGTCTTCACGAGTAACTCTCCTGGTTTCTCATCGAGGGATAGTGCTAGTAATTATTTTATTAAACAGAGGCCCAAAGCACTCACAGCCTGGACCCCATTTGTCGGGGCGACAGGATTTGAACCTGCGACCTTCTACTCCCGAAGCAGATGCGCTACCAAGCTGCGCTACGCCCCGTGACCACTCACGTGCACCAAGTGCACATGAACACGCCCACAAAGTCTACCCGCCTTATTTTCGTCCCGCACAGCCGGGGTCGCCTATCCCATAGCCATCAGGAGCCTTGGCGGGTTTTTGTTATGCAGAACACACGCTACAGTGTTATTTATGACACAATCTGCGAGCGTTCCCCTGGCTTCCTCTGCAATCAACACCACGCCTAGTGCCATACCTGGTTCCCCCAACGACAACTATTCGCGACTACTCGCTCCGATCACCGTCGGCAAGAAGCGTTTCCGTAATCGCGCAATTATGGGGTCAATGCACACCGGCCTCGAAGACGACCCAGCGAATGCACCGAAATTAGCTGCGTATTTCGCCGAACGCGCACAAGGTGGCGCAGCAGCTGTGGTCACTGGCGGCTATTCCCCAAACCAGCTGGGAGTGCTAAGCCCGTATGCACAACCATTCAATAATCACGAAATGGTGCAAGCACACAAGCAAGTCACCGCTGCCGTGCACGAGCACGGCAGCCTGGCGTTTCTACAGCTACTGCACGCTGGCCGCTACGCCTTCCATATGGAATCAGTCAGCGCCAGTGCCACCCAGGCGCCGATCAGCCCTTTTCCGTCTCGTGCGCTTTCTGACGAAGAAGTTGCCCAGACCGTCCAAGATTTCGCGAATGCCGCCAAACTCGCCGCACAGGCCGGTTACGACGGCGTACAGATTATGGGTTCAGAAGGCTATTTGATTAACCAATTCCTCTCTTCACGCACCAACCAACGCGACGACCGCTGGGGCCAGCAACGCAGCCTTTTCGCCTTGGAAGTAGCACGGGCAGTGCGGAAAGCCGTGCCCGCAGATTTCCTGGTTGATTTCCGCATGAGCATGCTGGAATTGGTCGAAGAAGGCCAAACCCAAACCGAAATTCTAGAACTCGCACGTGGTTTGGAAGAAGCAGGCGTCGACATGCTCAGCACCGGTATCGGCTGGCATGAAGCTCAAGTGCCGACGGTCATTACCAGCGTGCCCCGCGCAGCCTTCAGCTGGGCCACCGCGCTAGTCAAAAAGCACGTCAATATTCCGGTGGTCTCATCCAACCGCATCAACACGCCAGAAGTCGCCGAACAAGTATTGGCCGGAACCTGGGACGATACCGGCGTAGAAACCGATTTCGTCTCGATGGCCCGGCCGTGGCTGGCGGATCCAGAATTCATCAACCGCGTGCAAGCTGGCCACGCAAACCAGATCAACCACTGCATTGCGTGTAACCAGTCCTGCCTGGACCATGTTTTTGAAAACAAACGCGCAACCTGTTTAGTTAACCCTCGCGCGGGCTACGAAACCCAACTGACCTTGCAGCCGATCAACGGTGGACACGTTGGTGCTGGCGAGCCTGCCGGTAAGGCGTACCCGGAAAAGGCTGCCCCGAAAGCAGCGGTCATCGGCGGCGGTGTCGCTGGCCTATTTGGTGCTGAAGCTTTGGCGAAACGCGGCTATTCCGTCGAGGTATTTGAGGCTGCCGATACCGTCGGTGGGCAATTCCGCTTGGCTATGCAGATCCCGGGCAAAGAAGAGTTCCACTATTCCCTGCAGTCAGTACTTGCCCGTTTGGATGCACAGAATGTAAAAATCACCGCCTCTACCCCAATGACCGCGCATGAAGCTTTCGCTGCAGGCTTCGACGAGGTAGTGATCGCCACTGGCGTGCGCCCGCGCATACCGGAGATTCCGGGCATCGAACAGGCCATGGCCGGCGAGTTCGACGTCGACGTCATCACCTACGCGGAATTGTTGTCCGGCGCCAAACAGGCAGGCAACAAGGTGGCAATTGCTGGTGCAGGTGGTATCGGTTTCGATGTTGCAGAGTATTTGGTGGAAGCTCCAACGTCCGCAGATATCACAGCCGAGCCCACACCAGCGACCATCAACGAATGGGAATCTGCCTGGGGTGTAAGCCGCCGTGCAGATCTACCTGGCAATCTGGAACGCCCGCACCCGCCACGGGCGCAACGTGAGATCACGATGTTGCAACGCAAACCTTCCCCGCAGGGGCTGGGCCTCAACCGCACCACCGGTTGGGTGCACCGTATTTCCGTGGCCGCGGCCGGAGTAAAACAGGTCAGTGGTGTTGCCTATATGAAGATCGACAACGACGGGCTGCACCTGAACGTGCCAGTCAACGACGCGGCCAAGACCAGCAAGGCTATCCGGAAGGCACAGAAGGCGGGAGATAAAGCTAAGGTCGCCGAGCTGGAAGACGACCTGAAAAATAACCGCACCGACACCGTGCTGGACGTCGACACGATCGTGTTATGCACCGGCCAAGAGTCAGTCATCGAAGCAGACTTCGAGAGCTTAACCGAGGACCAGCGCTCCCGCGTGCACGTCATTGGTGGCGCGGATGTTGCCGCTGAGCTAGACGCGGCACGGGCTATCCGCCAGGCCGTCGAACTCGCGTCCGAGCTGAAACGTTAAACAGCATGGGCACCAAACAACGCCTTGAAACAGCCCAGCAAGCACAGATCGTGCGTCACCGCCGCAATACGGGATTATGTTCCTACGCGCTCTGGCAACGCACCGCTAGAACGCGAAGTGTGCTTACGGACGCGGAATGTTGCGCAGGTTAGAGCGCGCCATCGACAGCATCTTGCCCACGCCACCGTCAAGCACAGTGCGGCCAGCTGCCAAGGCGAAGCCCTTGAGCTGATCAAATTCCAGTGTTGGTGGCATGGACAGCGCATTCGGGTCGGTGATGACGTCGATCAGCACCGGACCGTCCATCTCCAGGGCCTCTTTTAGCTGCTGACGCGCCTTCTTCGGGTCCGTGATGCGCACGGAAGGAATGCCCAGGGCTTCGGCAGCACCGGCGTAATCAACGCCATCGTGGTCGGTACCGAATTCCGGCATGCCTTCGACCAGCATTTCTAGCTTCACCATGCCCAGCGAAGAGTTATTAAAGACCACGGTTTTCACCGGCAGATTGTTGCGACGTACCGTCAGCAACTCACCCATCAACATCGCCAAGCCACCATCACCAGAGAAGCTGACCACCTGGCGGTTGCGGTCTGCTTGCTGCACGCCAATGGCTTGCGGCAGCGCGTTGGCCATGGTGCCGTGCTTCCAGGAACCAATCACGCGGTTACGGCCGGTGGGGTTAATATAGCGAGCCGCCCACACGTTGCACATTCCGGTATCGACGGTGACCACGGCGTCGTCGTCCAGCAGCTCATCGATCTGGTCGGCGAGGAACTCCGGGTGGATCGGGGTGTGCTTCTCGACGTTTTTGGTGTATGCCTCCACCACTTGGCTCAACTCACGCTCGTGCTTCTTCAGCATGTCATCCAGGAACGAGCGGTCAGTCTTTTTCTTCGTCTTTTCCAGCAGCGCGTTGACGGTTGGTAGCACGTCGCCGCAGATAGCGTGGCTGAGTACCGCGCGGCGCCCCAGGTGCTCCGGGTTGTTGTCAACCTGCGCGATCACTACATCAGAGCCATCTGGCAGGAAGTCCACGTATGGAAAGTCCGTGCCCAGCATCAGCAGCAGATCCGCATCCTGGCAGGCATCGTAGCAAGCGCCGTAGCCCAGCAGGCCGGACATGCCGACGTCGTAAGGGTTGTCATACTGAATAACTTCTTTGCCGCCCAACGCGTGGCCGATGGGGGCGTGCAGGTGGGTCGCTAGATCAATAATCTCGTCGTGCGCACCGGCAGAACCAGCACCGACGAACAGCGTGATCTTTTCTGCTTTATCAATGGCTGCAACAAGCTTGTCGACGTCAGCAGCATCCGGAATCATCTGCCCTTTCTTGCGGGCGATTACTCCACCGCTCACCGGTTCATCGACCTTCTCCGCCGCGATATTGCCGGGGATCACCAGCGTGGATACTTGTTTGTTGCCAATCGAATTCTGGATAGCGGTGTGCAGGATGCGCTGGCCTTGCTTCGCGGAATGCGCGACTTCGATATAGCCGGAGCATTCCTTCAACACCTGCTGTGGGTGGGTTTCTTGGAAGAAGCCGGTGCCAATTTCTTCACTCGGGATGTGGGTGGCCAGTGCCAGGACGCGGGCGCCGTTGCGGTGGGCGTCGTAAAGCCCCTGCACCAGGTGGGTATTTCCCGGCCCACAGGAGGCGGCGCACACGGCGAGTTCGCCAGTAACGAGGGATTCTGCGCCAGCGGCGAAAGCTGCGGATTCCTCGTTGTGGACGTGGATCCATTCCATGTCCTTGTGGCGGCGAACGGCATCGACAATGGGGTTCAGGCTGTCACCGACGAGGCCGTAAATGTGGCGCACGCCTTGTTTGGCGAGGGTGTCGATAAGGAAATCTGCGTAGGTTTTCGACATGTAGTCAAAGCTCCTTGGAATGCACTGTTTATGAGCAATTGTTCAACAGCATTCCAGCCTACGCCGATTTGGCAGCAGAAAAATCCCGTGAGACTGATCTTACAACTGAGTGCTTATATCTCTACAGAGATTTTCTCAGTGCTACTAGGTTACTAGCGATCAGCCCCACGGGATTACGTGGAGGGAATGACGGGAATCGAACCCGCGTCTTCAGCTTGGAAGGCTGAGGTATTAGCCACTATACGACATTCCCACGCACCTTTGCGGTGCATTCAATAGCCTACAACATAATCTCGATAGCGCCAAACTCCTCCTCTTTCCAGCAGTTATGCCCCATTAATCGCCTATTTAAATCGCTCAGCACCATAACCCCACTGGTGCAACCACATCATCACTGGCACCACCTCTGCGCAGACACAACCACTGCCGCGCAGAATCGTTAGAATGGCGACAAAACATTTTGGGAGTGAGAGTAAGCATGGAAATTTTCGTCATCATTCTGGCCATCGGTATCGCGTTTTACTTCGGAGCAAGCCGGAATAACAAGAAGCAAATAGAACAAAACAACCAGAATGAGCTGGACGACGCGCGTGCCGACGCACAGCGCTGGATCGACCGCTTAGGTTCGCAGGTCTACAGCATCGACGGCACCGATACCGCCTCGAAGCAAGCCATGTCTGATGCCTCCGAGCGCCACAACGCGGCAGCCTCGGCGCTATCTTCTGCCACCACCGTGAAGCAAGCCCGCTTGGCCCGCGAATCCGCACTCGAAGGTATGCACTATGCCAACGCGGCGCGCGAGATCATGGGCATGTCTACCGGTCCGGAGATCCCACCGCTGGAAGGCCAACGCAATGCTGGCAAGGTAACCGAGCGCCGCGAGATTGACCACGAAGGTGAGCGCATCATTGCTTCGCCGAAAGCCAGTGATGATGCCCCGCACTACTACCCTGGCGGCAAAGTCGCTGGGCGTCCGGTACCAGCTGGCTGGTATTCCACACGCTGGTGGGAACCTGCACTGCTTACCGGCGTCTGGGCCATGAGCTCGGCGATGATGTTTTCCATGATGTTTTCCGGAATGGCAGGCGTTGGCTATGGTGCTCAAGATTTTGAATCTGGGGCTGGCGAAGGCCTAGATGGTGCTGGTGCCGACGGGGCCGATGGTATGGACGGCGCAGATGGCGGCGACATGGATGGAATGGATGACATGGGCGGCATGGACGATGCAGGTATGGACGACGGCGGTGGTCTATTCGGAGGCGGCGATGACGGCGGCCTGTTTGACCTCGGCTTCGACTTCTAAAACCAAGGCCTAAGCTAAGCAAGCACCCCATTGTTGAACCAACAATGGGGTGCTTGGAGTTTTTAGCTGACAACAAATTCTGAGCTAAAGCAAATATCTACCATTTGGGGTAAGCCAGCCACTGAAATAGATACACGAAGATCATAGGGGCCCCTACCAGACAAGCTAGGACATAGCACCACCTCACAGTATCGGCTTTGACCCCGTACGTTTCCGCTACGCCTGCACAGACTCCTGCTATTTGTTTGCCGTCGTCTGTACGGTGCCACTTATTTTCTACGGGAAGCTCCATGAGCAGCCTCAGTTATTCGGCGCTTGGCACTTCTGGGGCTACACCTGTGCGCTCGTATTCCGCCAAAATGTCAATGCGGCGCTGGTGGCGCTGCGCTGCCGACCATTCCTGATCCAAGAAAGCATCGACGATCTGCAGTGCTTCTTCCTCTGAGTGCATGCGTCCGCCGATACCGATCAGCTGTGCGTTGTTGTGTTCACGCGCCAAGCGTGCGGTTTCTGGCGACCACGCCAGTGCGCAGCGTGCGCCCTCTACCTTATTCGCGGCAATCTGCTCACCGTTTCCAGAACCGCCCAGTACGATGCCCAGCGAGCCCGGATCATTAACGGTGCGTGTAGCTGCGTCGATGCAAAACGCTGGGTAATCATCGTCGGCGTCATAGGTGTGCGCACCGCAATCAATCACCTCATAGCCAGCTTTGTTCAGGTGTTCTTTGATCAGGTTTTTCGTCTCAAAACCTGCGTGGTCTGCTCCAAGATAAACGCGCATACACACAATAATAGCCGCCTGGCAGAAACCAGACGGCTAAATTTTTAGGCATGGCGTGGTGCACACCCGAAGAGAACGAGTGTTTAGCGCACTGGAGTCTCTGCCCCCGCATCGGAATTGCGGTTAGTAATCATGCGGTAGACCAACCAAATGCCCAACGCCAGCAGCAGCCACGGCAAAAGCTTGAACACGACGGCCACGGTAGAAGCCAGGCCGGTGATCACGGCGACTACAGACGCAAGCAAACACACGCCTGCAGAAATCAAAGCCACTAGGGCATTCTGCCGCCAAGAATAAAAGGCAGCGGCACCGCCCAGAGCAGCGATGATCAGAGAAGTAATAAAAGTACCAAACATAGTTACACCTGTGGGTTTTCGGTTCGGGAACGTTTCAGTTCGAAGAAGTATGGGTACTGTCCTAAACGCAGCGCAGCGTCGAAAAGTTCCCCGGCTTCTTCGCCTTCTGGAACACGGGTAATAACTGGGCCGAAGAACGCCGCATCACCCAATTGCATTACCGGAGTTCCCACATCATTACCGACCAAGTCGATGGCCTGCTGGTGGTATGCGCGCAACTGCTCATCGACCTCGTCGCTATTTGCCAGTTTCGCCAGCTCAACATCGGCGTCGATATCTTGCAAAGCCTGCACAATCAAATCGTCGTAAGCGCCATAGCCTTTTTGACCACCGTTGCCCTGCTTATGAATCAAGGTGCCCAAGGCCGTGTAATAGGCATCAACCTTGTCAGGGTGCTGATCTTTCAACGCGGCAGCAACGCGGGCTGGGCCCCAGTTGGCCTTCATCATCTCGGCATAATCGGCCGGAATATCTGCGCCCTCATTCAGCACAGACAGAGAAAACGGCATCCACTCGACCTGCACGTCGCGGACTTTCTCGACTTCCTTCATCCAGCGAGAAGTCTGCCATGCAAACGGGCAGGAAGCATCAAACCAAAAACGTACGGTTTCCATTGTGTTCTCCTTAATTTTTCATTCGGGGCTTTTCCTACGGGACAAATTAGCCTGCGCACGATGCCTAAATCATGTGCGATCGTGTGCACTGATCCGGTCATCATTTATCCAGTCATAGAGTAAATCCGCCACCACTGATCCTACGGAGACATTAAGCTGGGTGCGAACAACTTCATGACCTAATAGTTCTGTGGCACTGGCCGCAACATCGACCGGCCGTAGCATGGACCAACCGCAGTAATTACTACAACGCAGAAGAAAGGTGATTCATTCCGTGACTTCTCTAAACCTGACACGCGACGAGGCTCAACAGCGCTCACGACAGATCAAAGTGCACAACTATAAGGTGGCGCTGGATCTGACCGTCTCCGAGAAATTTTTCACCTCCCACACCGTCGTCGACTTCGAAGTCCGCGAAGGCCAGCAGGCAGATACCTTCCTGGATTTGCGTGCCGATGAAATCGTGGAGCTTTTTATCGACAGCGCCGAAAAGCCGACTGATTACGATGCCGAGCACGGCATCCCGCTGCAGGGGCTGGAACCGGGACGTCACAGCGTTGATGTCACCGCGCGCATCCCTTATTCCCGCACCGGGCAGGGTCTGCACCGCTTCGTCGATCCGGCTGATGACCGGGTTTATCTGTACTCGCAATGCGAAACTGCCGATGCGAAACGCATCCTGGCGTGCTTCGACCAGCCGGATATGAAGGCGACCTACGATTTCTCTATCACCGCCCCGCACGACTGGACCGTGATTACCAACGAGACCTCCACGGTTACCGATAATGGCGATTCCCGCGAATGGAATTCACGGATCGGCTACCAGCTTTCCACCTACCTGATCGCTGTGTGCGCCGGCCACTACTACCAGGTCAGCGACGAATGGACGGGCACTCTCACCGCGCACCCAGAAACCAGCGAGGAAGAGCGCGAAATTACCGTGCCGCTGGCACTGTTCTGCCGCCAATCACTGGCCAAACACCTCGATGCCGAGCGCCTGTTCACCGAAACCAAGCAGGGCTTTGATTTCTATCACCGCAACTTCGGCATTGCCTACCCATTCGGCAAATACGACCAGGTTCTGTGCCCAGAATTCAACATGGGCGCGATGGAAAACGCCGGTTGCGTCACCCACCGCGACGAGTTCGTCTTCCACAACAAAGCCACCCACTACCAGTACGAACGCCGTGCCGATACCTTCTTGCACGAAATGGCGCACATGTGGTTTGGCGACCTGGTGACCATGCAGTGGTGGGATGACCTGTGGCTCAATGAGTCCTTTGCCACCTGGGCCTCGGCGATCTCACAGGCCGAAGAAACTCAGTACGACACCGCGTGGGTCACCTTCGCGAACATCGAAAAATCTTGGGCCTACCAGCAGGATCAGCTGCCGACGACGCACCCGATCTCCACCGATGCCTCGGACATCGAGACCGTCGAGCAGAACTTCGACGGCATCACCTACGCCAAGGGCGCTTCGGTGCTGAAACAACTGCAAGCTTATGTCGGCCGCGAGGAATTCTTCGCCGGTGTGCGTCGCCACTTCGAGGCACACAAATTCGGCAACGCCACCTTCGAAGATTTGCTGGGCCACTTGGAGGATGCTTCCGGCCGTGACCTGAGCTGGTGGGCACAGCAGTGGCTGAAGACCACTGGTGTCAACACCTTGGCTGCCCGCACCGAGGATGATGGCAAGACCTACACGTCTTTTGCCGTGCACCAGGCCGGCGAGACCCTGCGCACCCACCGCATCGCCGTGGGGCTGTACCGTTTCGACGAAGAGTCGCAGAAGGTGGTGCGCACCAAGCGCGTCGAGCTGGATATCGACGGCGAGTTCACCAACGTCGACGAGCTGGTCGGCACACCAGTTGCAGACCTCGTGCTGGTCAACGACGACGACCTAACCTACTGCCTACCGGAACTCGACGAGCGCTCCCTGGCCACGCTATTGCAGCACATCGACAAGATCGCCGATCCGATGGCTCGCACGTTGTGCTGGTCTGCCGCCTGGGAGATGACCCGCGACGGCAGCCTGAAGGCACGGGATTTCGTGCAGCTGGTCGCCCGCGGTGCGCAGGCAGAAACCGAAATGGCGGTGCTGGAACGCATCACTGGCCAGGCTGTCACCGCTCTCACGGCCTATGCGGACCAAGACTGGGCAAAGGCCGAAGGCGCACAGTTGCTCGGTGAAGCGTTCCAAGCGGCCGCAGAAAACGGCAGCGAAGACCGTGCCTTGATCTTCATCAAGACTCTGTCTCACCTGCCGTTGGTTGATTCCACCCGCGCATACCTGCAAAACATCCTGGATAACGACGAGGACGCCGGCCTGCGCTGGAAGGCTCTGACTGCACTGGCTGCCGACGGCGCCATCGGTGAGGAAGCCGCCATACGCGAAAAGATCGCCCAACAGCGTGAGCTGGACAAAACCTCGTCTGGCGCGCAGGCTGCGCTCCAGGTCGAGGCCGCTATCAACAGCGACGAGAATAAGAAGCGCATCTGGGATGAACTGCGCACCGGCGAGTTGGGCAACTTGGAAGCCCGCTTCAAGATGCTGGGGCTGACCTTTACGGGTTCGGCGAAGCACCTGGAGCAATTCAACGAGGCATACTTCGCCGACGCGCAGAAAGTCTGGGCGGAATTCTCCCCAGAAATGGCGCTGGCGGTATTGACCGGCACCTACCCAACGTGGGACAAGACGGAAGAAGGCTTGCAGCGTGCCGACGACTTCCTGGCTGGCGATATACCGGCCGGCTTGCGTCGACTCGTGCTGGAAGGCCGCGATCGCACTGCTCGTGCCCTGCGCAACCAGCGCATCGACCGTGGCGAGTAATTAGCGGTCTGCTAGCTCAATGCGTGGGCGCACCCGCAGCTCGGTGAACTGCGTGGTGGGCCCAGCCTCCACGCAGGAACGCACGGCACGGGCTACTTCCGCTGGGGCAATCATGTGCTCGGCGTTGTAGTCGCCCATCAAGCCTTCCAACATCGCGGTATCCGTAGGGCCCGGCGCGACGGTAGTCACGCGGATATCGCGTTCGTCCTTGCGCAAGCAGTCAGCTACGGCATACAGCGCATGCTTGGTGGCTGCGTAGACGACATTGTTCGGGTGCCCTCCGTGGCCGGCTCCGGAGTTGATGTAAATGACATCGCCTTCGGTTTTCCGCAGGGCTGGCAGCAACTGGCGGGTCAGCTCTGCGGCAGCGAAGACGTTAATGTCGAAGTGCTTGCGCCAATCGGCCGGGGCGGCATCGTCGACCGATTTCTTTTCTGCAATCGCCGCGGCGTGCACGACGACGTCGACTGTGTCCAAGCCGAGGACGTCGGCAAGCTGAGTGCCGGGCTGCGCGTCGTCGGCAAGCAATTCTGCCACCAGATCAGCCTGCACCGGGGTGATGTTGGCGCATTCCGCGAGCGCGTCGAGGCCTTCTTGGTTACGCCCCAGGGCGTACACGACATGGTCACGCGAAAGGTCAGCAGCGATCTCACTGCCCATACCACCGGTTGCCCCGGTAACAACGGCAATCTTGCGTGGCTGTTCGGACTGGGCTTGTTCTGGCTGGGTTTGTTTTTCCTGTGTCATGTCGACTCCGTATTTTTAGGTAAGTTTTTCGGCTGGATTTCTACGCTATTTTTCGTCCAACTTGTCCAATGCGTGCGTGAGATCAGCAATGAGATCGTCGATATCCTCGATGCCGATGGACAGGCGCACCAGATCAGCTGGTGGGGAAAGTTCGGAGCCTTCGGCGGAAACGTGCGTCATGCTGGTTGGGTGTTCTACCAGAGACTCCACGCCACCGAGCGATTCTGCCAGTAGGAACAGCGTGGTGTTCAGACAGAATTGTTTCGCTGCTTCCTCGCTGTGGAAGCGCACGGACATCATCGCGCCATAGCGCTTCATCTGCTTGGTAGCGGTCTCGTGACCCGGGTGTTCACTTAAGCCTGGATAAAGCACAGATTTGATCTCTGGGCGGGACTGGAAAAACTCCGCGATCTTTTCTGCGTTATCGCAGTGCCGGTCCATGCGCACCGAGAGAGTTTTGATGCCGCGGGTGGTCAGGTAGGCATCGAATGGCGAGGCAATAGAACCGACGGCCCCCTGGAACCACAGCAGTTCAGCGTCGACGTCTTTATCAGCGGTGACCACTGCCCCACCGACGACATCAGAGTGTCCACCCAAATACTTGGTGGTCGAATGCAGCACGTGATCTGCACCCAAGCTGATTGGGTTCTGCAAATATGGGGAGGCAAAAGTATTGTCCACCACCAGGGAGGCGCCACCTTTGACCTCTGCGATGGCAGAAATATCGCTGATGGATAGCGCAGGGTTGGTTGGAGTTTCCAGCCAAATCACGCGGGTGTTGTCGCGGATCGCGCCCGCCAGCTCGTTGACGTCGCACGTGTTGACGACGGTGTAATCAACCCCCCACGGCTTAAAGACAGACTCGATCAAGCGCCATGTTCCGCCGTAGGCGTCGTTGCCTAAGATCATGTGGTCGCCTGGGCGCAGCAAGATCCGCAACAAAGTATCGGTGGCTGCCATGCCCGAGGAAAACACACGAGCGTACGGAGCCTTTTCTAAAGCAGCCAGGGTAGTCTCCAGGCTGCGTACCGTCGGGTTAGCCACGCGTCCATATTCAAACCCTCCGCGTAGGCTGGCCAAACCGTCCTGGGCGTAGGTTGTCGAGGCATAAATCGGGACGTTGACGGATCCGATGTGCGAGTCCGGCTCGTAACCAGCGTGGATCGCGGCCGAGCTAAAGCCGTTGAGGTAATCAGCTTTGGCATCGGCAGTGAGTTTGTGGTGCGCAGCCGGGTACTCCGGTGCGGGAATCCGGTGCGGGGTCAGATTATTTTCTGCAGGTGAATTCATGCCTTCCACCATAATCCAGATACGCGGACCGTATTGCGGAAATCACCGCAACACTCACAGGAAACTTGCAGCGAAATTCCGTAAGATGGCCGAAGTTGCAGCGGAAATCGATTGCCAAAGCAAAGAGTTAAGGATGAGATGAGCACGAATATTTTTCAACTCGCATCAAATTCTGTTCCTTCGGTGCCTTCTGCCGAAGAAACGGTAAATACTGTCAACAATTGGTGGAATAACCCAGAAACCCAGGCCTGGTTGTTCCAACGTCCGATTTATATCGGCCTGATTATTGTCTTCGCGTTGCTGGCGCACTGGATTTTGGTGCGCGGCATCAACAAACTGGCCAACCACAACATGAAAAATGGTCGTAAGAAGACCCCCGAGTCTCGTTCCGAATCACGGAATTCTCATGAGATTCCAGAGCCAGATGCGGAGAAGTTGCATCAGATTGCGCTGATGGAAAAATCGCGGGAGAACCGCCGGAAGTCGCGTATCAAGACGCTTTCCGGTGTGGCGAAGTCTGCCGTCGCCATTTTTGTCTGGGTGTGGGCGGTCATTGCGATCTTGGATGTCGTCGGCATTAACGTCGGCCCGCTGATCGCTTCCGCCGGTATCGTCGGTGTGGCCCTTGGTTTTGGCGCACAATCGCTGGTTCAGGACTTCCTGTCCGGTATTTTCATGCTGATCGAAGATCAGTACGGCATCGGCGACGTCGTCGACTTGGGCGACGGCACCATGGGAGAGATCGAGGAAATTTCGCTGCGCATCACTTCCCTGCGCGATATCGACGGTGCACTGTGGCACGTGCGCAATGGTGAGATTTTGAAGGTCGCAAACCACTCCAGCGATTGGTCGATCGCGCGTTTCCAGATTCCGGTCAGCCACAGCAACGACCAAAACAAGGTTTGGAAAGTGCTTACCGAAGCCATGTCCAAGGCTGCTGCCGACGAGCGGTGCGCCAACGAGATCATGGAGGCTCCAGAAATTCAGGGTGCTTCCGAGTTCAACCCGGATTACCTGTCCTACCGTGTTTCTGTGATTACCATGCCTGGAGAGCAGTGGCACGTTATGCGTGTGATGAACGGTTTGATCATGAACGAGCTGGCTGAGGCCGGTATCAAGACTCCATACCCATACGGCATTGGTATTGCTGGCCCAGGAGGCGAGCCACTTGGACGCTCACAGTCATAGCCAAGACATTCGTTCCGGTGAGCGCCCGGGTTCTGTCTTTGAAGCCATCGGCGGAATGGAAACCTTCGAGACGCTTGTCGACGGTTTCTACGCCCAGGTTCCTGACGACGACATCCTGGCGCCGATGTACCCGGAGCAAGATTTCGCCGGTGCCCGCGACCGCTTGTTGTGGTTTTTAGTGCAGTTTTGGGGTGGGCCGAAGTTGTTTAATGAGCGTCGTGGGGCACCCCGACTGCGCATGCGTCATGCTGAATTTCCGATTGATACCGCTGCAGCGGAGCGTTGGCTCGAATTGATGGGGCGCTCGTTAGACAAGATCGATGAGAAAACGATCCCTGCAGAATACCGCACCGCGATCTGGAACCACATGCAAAAACTGGCGTATATGCTGCGCAATATGCCCGACCATCCGGCGCCAGAACAACAACCTGACCTGGGGATCGTGCGCAGAGATTTGGGTCTGCAGTAATAGCTAGAGCCAAACGTCGAGTATTCGTAGTACCGGCTGCGTAAGACTTTCACCGTCTGCGCAAGACAGTGGAATAGTCACAGGGCGAGAATATGGTTAGCATTAACCATATTCTCGCCCGCTTTTTCTTTTCCGGAGCTGAATATCATGTCTCAACACCGCCCCCGCCACGCGAAATCGTCCGGTGGTTCGTCCGCAGTGGAAAAGGCCGTGGCTTATTCCAATGAGATCGCGGTTTTTGCTCGGGAAAACCCCAAGCGTGTTGGCACGGGAACCGTTCTGACCGTGCTCTTGGTGCTTGTAGGAACGGTTTTTGGTGCTAGCCATATTGAGCGCCCACCACAAGAAGAGTTGGATGAGGTGGTTGCTAAAGAGATTGTGCCCGAACCTGTGATGCATATTGAACCTGCCCCGGCCGTCGAAATGATGATTCCGGCCTTGGACATGTACGCAGTGTTCGAAGATGAAGCCTGCCGGGTGAAAGACGGCGCGATTGACCCCGCAACCATGGAATATGCGTGTACCTATACTGCCGACGACCGCCCGTATTCCTTGCCTGGCACCGATGCCGATGACATCGTCGTAATTGCTGGCCATACCGGTGCTGGAGTCGCCGGGGTATTTGATGAGCTTTACGACGGCAGCAACGATGAACACAAAGTCTCAATGGGAGACAAATTGTATCTGCGCACGGCCACTTCTGGTGATCAGTGGTTGGTGTATGAAGCAACGGACATGCATTCTCCACAAAAAGAGCTGCTTGCAGGTGACCCAAATATTTGGGGCGAATCTGCCACCCCCGGCAGATTACTGACTATCAGCTGCGTACAACCATTATTTCAAACCTCTATCCGCAACGCAGTAGTCGGTTGGCAATACCAAGGCGTCACAAACAACGCGCCACAGCCTGCCATGGAAGATCCAGCACCGAAACACCCAGGTGATACCGGATTTTAACCAATCCAAGGGAGCCCCTGCGGAGGATTCGCACCTGCCTTAGGGTACAGAAAATCTCTAGTACCAAATCCAATTTTTGCCTTCAACACCGACAGAATTACACCACTCGAATTTCACCCCCTATTCCCAGCTTCCTATAAGCACACTC
The DNA here is from genome assembly GCF_001665955.1 of Corynebacterium sp. EPI-003-04-2554_SCH2473622. Lineage (NCBI taxonomy): Bacteria > Bacillati > Actinomycetota > Actinomycetes > Mycobacteriales > Corynebacteriaceae > Corynebacterium > Corynebacterium sp. EPI-003-04-2554_SCH2473622. The sequence goes on from NZ_LZMN01000069.1 coordinate 26,363, forward strand.
GAATAATTGGCTTGCGGAAGTGAAGGAAGTGACTAATGTGAATATCCGAGCTGCAAATTTTCCTGTGCAGCATTTGGTTCTGTACCCAAGCCTTCCCCAGGAGCACTCTATGAAGAACTCAACCAAGCTCGCCATCGCCGCTCTGATGGCCGGCTCACTGTCCCTGTCCTCGCTGCCTGTCGCTGATGCACAGGAGACCGACACACACATAACCACGCCAAAAGCCACCAAAGACTTTGACGGCAAAACTGGTTACCTGAACACAACAGATCCAGACGAACCTTTTTACGTAAGCGATCCTACTCACATTCACAGCCCACGCCCAGAAGCTGAACAAGTTGGAGTCGTACTCGGCGTAGCAACTGCAGCCGATGCAAACCCGGATAACAATGTAACCGGGACCGACACAAAACCTCCTGCCACTAACAACGAGGGCGAGGAAGTTGGCGCCCCAGCTAAGACCAAGGTTGTCGATGGCGTTACCTACTACCTGAACGAGACCGGCGCCGAGCCGTTCTACGTCAGCGATTCCGCACTGTGGAACACGCCACGTGCACAGGTTCCAGCGAACAAGATCCTGGGCTACGTTGACCCTGCCATCGACGGTGAGTTCGGCGCTCTGCCAAAGACCAAAGAAATTAACGGCACCACCTGCTACCTCAACGAGACCGGTGAAACCCCGTTCTACGTGAAGGATCGCAACCTGTGGAACACCGCGCGCGGTGACATCAAGGACGCAAGCCAGATTTGCGAAGCAACTACACCAGGCACCCCTGGCAGCAGCAACGCTGCCGCAGCTGCTGGCCTCGTAGCCGGACTGGCAGGCCTGGGCTTGCTCATCGGCGGTGTTTGGCACTTCCTGAACAAGGATGGCAAGACCCTGGTTCCGTCCAAGGACCGCGTCAATGCTGAGCCAACCGCAGAAGAGAAAAAGAAGTCCGAAGAACTACTGAAGCAGCACGGCGCTGACATCAAGCAGAAGACCGACGCTGCCAAGGCAAACCCAGCCGAGGCTGGCAAAGCTGCTGACATCGACACCACTGGCGTAACCAAGGCTGCCCCACGTGGTATGGCTGCAGAAACCGGTAACAACACCGTTGCTCGCGGCATGGCTGCAGTTGCTGTTATGGCACTGCTCGGCGCCGTAGCATTCTTCGCACGTCGTCGCTTCGTAGCCTAATAACTACACGCGCGGCTCAAACTGCGTCGTAAAGCACGAAGCTAAAAGCGCAGAAATAACGCCCCAACCAAAACTGAAGTGCTCCCCATTAGTTGGACTGAGAAATCAGTTTCCGACTAGTGAGGAGCACTTTTTATGAGAGCACGAAGTT
>NZ_LZMN01000070.1:0-7187 GCF_001665955.1 Corynebacterium sp. EPI-003-04-2554_SCH2473622
GAAATATGCCTCCATATGATCAATGAGGGATTGTTGTGCTTCCGCAAAAGCCTTTTCCGCGGATTCACGATTCACCGGATCGCCTTTGCCGATGAAACGATCCCCTAGGTAGATTTCGCCTTCTTCGGTCACGCGCGCTTTTTTGCCTTCGCGCATTGCAGAGGCAAAGCCCTCCCCGGCGTTTTCCAACAGCACAACATCTTCGTCTAGCAACATGTGCGGGCCATAATTTGGCACGCCGCCTTCGGTGAATCGAGCGACGTTAATTACCACTGACGGGCCGGCATCAACGAGGTTTTGTGCCTCCCGCCGAGTTATATCGGCAGCGTTAATCACTGCGATATCGCCACGTTGGAATTTGCGCATTCCCTTTCCGCCAGGAGTGCAATCACGCACAGTGGCCTGAACTCCAGGAAGATCGGCATCTTTGTTAAACAACCCCATGCCAGGATATTTAACACGGATTGTCCCCGGTAGTGGCCAAGGCGCGCCTGTTACCGGGTAGTTTTGTCCTGCTCTGCCTTATCTAATAATTCTGCTGCATGCGCACGCCCAGTCTCTGTGTCATCCAAACCGGCTAACATGCGGGCAAGTTCCTCCACGCGTTGCTCATAACCCAACGTGAGCACGCCAGAGGTGACTGTCTCATCAGTGACTTCTTTAGCTACGTGCAAATGTGTATCCGCATAAGCTGCGACCTGTGGTAGATGCGTGACGACGATGACCTGATTATGCACCGCCAAGCGGGCCAAACGCCGGCCTATCTCGACCGCCGCACGGCCGCCGACGCCAGCATCAACTTCATCAAAAACCATCGTGGCACCAGTAGTTTCTGCAGAAATGATGACTTCCAATGCCAGCATCACGCGCGATAATTCGCCACCGGACGCAGCGGTAGAAAGCGGTTGTGCCCGTGCTGCATCATTCGGCGCAAGTAGCAGTTCAACCTCATCAGCACCAGATTCTGCTGGCTGGATTTGTCGAACAGCAACCTCTAAACGTGCTTTCGGCATTGCCAAACCCTGTATCTCGGCGGTTACCGCCTTTTCTAATTCCCCAGCGGCTCTAAGGCGTGCAGCAGAAAGTTTTTTCGCAGCCGCACGCATATTTTTCTCTGCCGTTTGCATGCGCTTTTGCAATTCTTCGAGTGCATGGGCTGAAGTGTCGATGCTCGCTAACCGTTTTTCCGCAGCGTCGCGCCACGCAATCACTTCGCTAATCGTCGGGGCATATTTGCGCGTCAAGTTTTTCAGTTCGTGCTGGCGTTGAAGTGCAGATTCTAACTGATCTGGATCTGCCGGTAGCTCCCCGAGAAAGCCGCCAAGTTCTGCGGATATTTCCCCTAATTGCGTAGTGATATCGCCAAGTTTGTCCGCCAAGGCAGACAATTGTGGGTCCTCAGAGCCCCGTACCGCTGATTCCGCCTGCCCCAGGAGAGTCGAAGCAGGGTCAGTTTCGCTAAACCCGTCTGATCCACCGGCAGCCTCCGCGCCGTCGATCGCGGTCAGTGCTGACATAGCTTGTTCACGGAGGGAGTCGACGTCTTGCAAGCGACGAATCCGGGTAATCAGCTCCTCGTCTTCACCAGCTTCCGGCGAAATCTCGTCGATTTCGTCAATCGCGAATTGTAAACGATCAACTTCTTGAGCCAGCTCGCGACGAGACTCTGTCCGAATTTTGAAGTCTCGCTGCAATCTTTTCCAGTCCCGGTAATGAACTTGGTAATCCGCAAGTAGAGCGGAATTCTTTGGCGCAAACCGATCAAGCGCAGCACGCTGTTCTTCTGGAGCCAACAAACGCAGTTGGTCATTTTGCCCGTGAATGGCCAAGACATAGGAAGAAAATTCCGCCAGCTTCGCGGCAGGCACCGAACGTCCTCCTAAGTGCGCCTTAGATCTCCCCTGGGCGCTAACCGTGCGGGCAGCGATGTATTCGCCATTTTCGTCTGCAGAACCGCCCCCAGATTCAACGATTTCTTTCACCGATTGTTGCGCACTGGAGCTAAGCTCATCAGTGAGAAAGCTACCTTCAACGACGGCTTTTTTAGCTCCCGTTCGTACCCGGGACGCGTCGGCACGGCTACCTGCGAGCAACCGAAGCCCGGTAACCACCATGGTTTTGCCGGCACCGGTCTCGCCAGTGAGCACGGTTAACCCGGAAGACAGTTCTGCTGAGGCATGACGAATCACGCCTAAATCTTCGATCGTGATATCCGCGAGCATAACCTTGACTACTCGCCTCCCCCTCGTGCATCGTCCGTGTTGTTGGCCCCGCGGCGAAGTCCCCGTGGACCACGCCACCCCTCCACCGGCAACCAAAATTTGTTAACGAGGCGGTCGGTGAACGGTTTATCATCCAAGCGTACCCAACGAATCGGATGTGCGCCTCGAACCACCTCTACTCGCGATCCCGGAGGCATAGTGATTTGCCGATGACCGTCCATAATCACGACCGCCTCATCAGTTTGCGAAGCGGACTCTACCGCCACCGTCGATGCCGGTGAAACTACAAGTGGTTTAGCAAAAAGCGCGTGCGCATTGTTCGGCACCACCAAAATCGCATCCAACTCAGGCCACAAGACTGGCCCACCGGCAGAAAACGAATACGCGGTAGACCCCGTCGGTGTCGAGATCAGCACACCATCGCAACCGAATGAACTCACCGGCCGGCCGTCGACTTCGAGAATGGCATCAAGCACTCCACGTCGATTCTGACTATGCATGCTAACTTCATTGAGCGCCCAAGAACGACCAACTTCTTCCCCAGCTGCATCGACTACGACCGTGTCAATGGTCATGCGCTCTTCAATGCGATAATCACGTAGCACCACACGTTCCACAGCGGTCTCCAGTGATTCTTCTTCCCACTCAGCGAGAAATCCAACATGGCCCATGTTCACGCCTAGGACCGGGACGTCAACTGCATGTGCCAAGTCTGCAGCACGCAAAAAAGTGCCATCTCCTCCGAGAACAAGCACCAGCTCGCAACCGCGCGCAGCTTCTGGTTCTGCAGCAACCAACGGATACAGGGAGAGATACGGATGTTCGCTCACGCCGGTGGTTCGATCATCAACGACGATGCGCACAGAAATACCAGCGGCAGAAAGCAAACGAACAACGCGTTCGGTAGTAGCTACGTTGCCCATGCTGCCAGTATGCGGGACCAACAAGACGACACGCTGGTCACTAGCGCGCCGGTTGCTTTGAGCAGCCATGTTCAACCTCGTCACTGTGGTCCTTTCTCAACCGCATTATGAATTAACTCGTGCAAAACCGAGTCAGACGGCATCCGTGCTCCACCGTCTTTTTTCAGCCATAAAAAGTATTCTACGTTTCCGCTCGGGCCTGGCAGCCGCGAGGCCCCTGCCGCTAGCGTCGATAAGCCCAACTCAGCAGCAAATTCAGCGACCCCAATGGTGACTTCTTCTCGTAGCTGTGCGCTGCGCACTACTCCGCGATTTCCAAGTCGATGCTTACCGACTTCAAACTGTGGTTTGACCATAGGAAGTAGGTCAGCACCGTCGGCAAGCACCGAAGCAATAGCAGGCAGCACTAACCGCCAAGAGATAAAAGATAAGTCTCCAACCATGGCATCGCAGTAGCCATCCGTGTCATCAACAGTGACGTGCCGCAAATTAAGCTGTTCTTTCACCAACACCTGCGGGTGGCTGCGCAACCGCGGAATCAATTGCTCACGTCCGACGTCAGCGGCCACGACCATAGAGGCTCCACAGTGCAAACAGACATCAGTAAAACCTCCGGTTGATGCACCAGCATCAAGAACCTTTTTGCCCGTAAAATCCAGGCCTGCAGGCGCAAATTCCTCGAGTGCTCCGAGCAATTTATAAGCGCCCCGCGATGCCCATTCCGGCTCGCCACCACCGCTAACCGTCACCAAGTTCGAATGCGTCACTGGGAAAGAGGGTTTCCGAATAACTGTCCCCTCGACAACAACCAAGCCGTCTTTAATCAATCTGACCGCATGTTCCCGTGACCGGGCCAACTCGCGGTACACCAGCGCTGCATCGAGCCGTGAGCGCGATTCTTTGTGCGTGTCGTGCATGGGTTACTCGTCATTCCTGAGCTCGGTGTTTCGTGTTGCGGTGACTACTTCCGCGATCAACGCGCTAATTTTCTTGTAGACCACGTTGCAAGATCTGATGTGCCCGTTCGAGTTGTCCGGCTTCCATTTCTAGATCGGTTGCTGGTTGTGCAAACACATGGACCAGTTCGTCGGCAAGTTCGCCCGGGGTAATCGATGGGGCGTTGGGGTCACGCGGTTTTGGTACAGACATGGCTTAGTTCCAGCTATCTACAGCTTTTTCAGCAAACTCTGATCGCGGATGGATATACCGGGGTGGCTTCGGCAGTGCCCACGCGACTTCAAGCACGGTGCGCAACGCAGCAGCCGAATGGGCAGCCTGCCCTTGGCCGTTGTTACCGTGACCTTCTATCGAGCCGCGTTCCAATAAAACATCGTGCCCATCGGCACGCGCGGTAAAACCATTTTGCGCCCCGGGTCGTAGTTGTTCAGCAGGAAGGAGGACATCAGCAAGATCAACGCCAATATAAGTTGGCCGGTGCTCCGGTGGTGCCTCAAGCAACTCGATTGCCCCAGAAACTCCTGTAAGCACATGTAAGGAAGCGAAACCAGCGTTGTTGGCACCAGCAATATCTGTATTTAAGCGATCGCCAATGCACAACGGATTCTTTGCCCCGATCTTTTGCGCAGCCAAATGGAATAACTCCGGTTCCGGCTTACCCGCTGCCCGGGGGAGCACCCCAGTAGACGCTGTAACTGCAGCGGCCATCGCACCGTTGCCCAGATAAAACCCACGTTCTGTAGGCAGTGAAGCGTCCGCGTTAGTCAAAATATAGCGAGCGCCGGCACGAACAGCCAATGCAATTTCCGACAACTGAGCCCAACCATTTTCTGGGTTATGCCCCTGCACAACTGCTGCGATCCCTGCGTTGACGGGGTCGTCGCCAGCTGAGGTCACTACCCGGTACCCCGCGTCTGCAATGGTTTCTTGCAGCCAAGCGGTGCCGACAACGAGCACGGTAGTGCCCGGCTCAGCTTCTTGTTGCAGCAGCTGCACAACTGCATCGACCGAATTAAACACCGTGGGACTCTCGTTGTTTATCCCTAAGGCACGGAGTTTTTCAGCGACGGCAGCATGGGCTTTTGAAGCGTTATTAGTTACGAAGGCGACGGGAACGGAGACATCGTTCAGGGCCGAAATAGCTGATGCAATGGCAGTGTCACCATTCCACACCGTGCCGTCCAAGTCGACAAGTAGACCATCATGCTGAGTTAACAGACTCATGAGCTTTTCTTCAACTCCTCTAAGCGCACTTCTGCATCAGTCCACTCTTCTTCATCAATTTCAGCAGCGTGCTCGAACCAATCCAGAGCTTCGTCACGACGGCCGGCCTCCAACAGTGCGTTGGCGTAGGCATAGCTCAGGCGCACAGCTGCCATCCCCCGATCAGCTTTATCTGGATTAGCGCGCTGCAAAGTAATCACGGCGCTGTCCGCCTGTTGCTGATCTAGGCGAGCACCCGCGGCGACAATCGCTAATTCAATGGCCTCGTCGAGAGGTAAATTGCGGGCTTCTGGTGACTTTGATAATTCGATAGCTTTTTCCGGCCGCCCAAGGCCGCGTTCGCAGTCAGCCATTACGGCCAAAAGACCGGGACCACCGTGCATACGTCGCGAAGCGCGGAGCTCTGCTAGAGCCTCTTTCCACTCACCAGCATGATAGGCCGCGATGCCGTTTACCTCCCGAGCGACCGAAACTCGGCCGGCACGGTCCTTAGCTGCGCGGGCATGACGCAATGCTAGCTGTGGATCTTCTTCCATCAGCGTAGCCGACATAATCATGTGTTTAGCTACAGAATCCGCGTTATCTTTCGACAAGACCTTCAAATCTTGCAGAACAGTTGGATCCAGGACGGTTGGATCAATATCATCTGGTAGATCAGGCTCTGTTGAGCGTTTGTTCAAGCGATCTTCCCGGAAACCAGGTTTCTGGGGCCCCTTATTCGCCTTCGCGGAACGCTGGGAATCGAATTGCCTGCCCCCGCGATTCTGGCTGTGGGTCCGTTTGTTGCCTTTGTTTCCAGTTCGCCGTGGTCGACCCGCGGGTTTATTCATACAGGATCCTCTTTCTAATTATCGTTGCGCCAAAAATCTGCCAGCTTCCAGCTAGCTTAGCGAACTGGATAGAGCAGCGATAGCTACAGTAGGCGGAATCACCGTTAGCGGACGACATGGCAAAGCGTGTAAAGGTAGGAAAAGAAAACAGAAGGGGTTGGGACAGCGAAGGCGACGAAGGCTCGTTGGACTACGCTGAGCGGACCTGGCCCTAAAGAACTAAAAGCTCCGGATTATGCTAAGCCGAGAAACGTTAAACCTGCACCGGGAAAAATAATTAACCGAAGAACGCTGAAACAGCCAGGAGGCAAACGGTGGACCAGAGGAGATCGAAATCTGCGCTCGGACTTACAATTATTGCAGCCCTTCTATACGGGGGCTATCAATTACTGGGTTCCGATAAGATGCCAGAGCGCATAGAAAGGACTGTGGTTGTCGCTAGCATCGTCGATGGCGATACTATTCGCGTAAGGAAGCCTGGAACTTCGGAAACGACGCGGGTCCGGCTGTTGAATATAGATACGCCGGAACTCAATAAAGAATGTTACGCCGACGAGGCCAAACAGTTTGTCGAAGGGCTGATTCCGGAAGGTACGCAAGTGCAGTTGGTTTATGATCAGGAACAAGCTGACCACTATGGGCGAGAGCTAGCAGGAGTATATGCCGGAGAAACCTTTGTAAACCGAGAAGTCGCCGCTGCTGGTTTTGCAGTACCGATCTTGGTGCAACCAAACACACTATTTTACGAAGAAATTGAGCGGGCTGCTGCCGAAGCGAAAGAAAGTCGACGTGGGGTATTTGCAGCTGATAGCGGATGTGAGTTTGCTGGTTATAAGACCCAAAATTAGACTAAGAAAAATCCACTGTCGTCCGGACTCTGCCTCTTGTGGCGCATTTAAGCGCGTTCAAAGGTAATATGCTGAGCCACGAAAACCTGGCTCCATAAATTGGGTGTGGATATGTTTGTGGCCCGTGGTTGAATGCACCACCAGGGTGCACCCAACCACGGGCCAAACAAACAACCAAACATG
>NZ_LZMN01000071.1:0-12555 GCF_001665955.1 Corynebacterium sp. EPI-003-04-2554_SCH2473622
ATTTCTCTCGCATTCTCCAGATTTTTCCATCTACTCAAACGGAACAAGACCTAGGACACTTCAGACAGTTCGTTGAGGTTCGATTCCTCTTTAGCGCGCTATCCCCACACCGCTTGGTTGGTGAACTGCCCCCCCCCCCACTAGTACGTAACTGATTTCTCAGTCCAACTAGTAGGGAGCAATTCAATCAACCCGCGAGGTTGACAAGCTATATAGGACCCCCCGCTCACGCCCCCCGATGGGTGCTTAGAACTCGTGCTTTAACAAAAACCGCTGTTGCTCACGGTCCGCAAGCGAGGTCGTGACTAGAATTGTGTCTCAACGAACTGTCTGAAGTGTCCTAGGTCTTGTTCCGTTTGAGTAGATGGAAAAATCTGGAGAATGCGAGAGAAATTTGACTAGGATGCCAAGGATCGAGTGGTCCGCCTTGGTGGAGGACCGTATTCTGGTGGAAAATGTTTCTAGCCAGGAAGCATGCAATATCGTGTCACCCAAACTGGCAGCGTTGTGACACACAGCCCGGCAATGGGTGCAGGCGGCTTGTCGTGACGGACGAGCCCCTGAATACCTGCCAAAAGACCTGGCAGCTAAAAACGCCAGGCTGCGCCAAGAAAAACCACAAGCTACGCGACACAAACGAGTTGTTGAAAGCTGCCTCGGCTTTTTCGCCTCATGACTCGACCCACAACGTTAGGAAATGATCCGATTCATCAATGAGTATCGGAATCGTTTCACAATCGAGTTCATATGGACGACGCTGAAGAATAATCGCGAAGGTGGCTTCATTACCTCGCGTGGTTACCACCAATCCAAAGCTCGCGGCATGAGTGCCCGCAGATTTCGTGACGCTGCTGTGCTTGAACACTTTCGCCACGTGCACGCTGATAACTATGGTGTTTATGGTGTGCGGACAATGTGGCACGCGCTTTGCCGTGAAGGCATCGCTATCGGGCGTGAGCAGACTGCCAGGTTGATGCGTATGGTCGGCTGTTTGATAGAGGCAAAGGCGAGGGACCTGTCACCACCTGCACACCCGAAGGGCCGGATCTGCGGCCTGACCTCGTTAATCGTGAATTCAAAGCACCAGGACTAGGAAAACTGTGGGTGGCTGACATTACCTATGTACGGACACGAAAAGGATTCGTCTATACCGTTTTGTCACCGACGTTCACTCCCGACGGATCGTTGGGTGGGCGTTATCAGATTCCATGCGGACCGAAGCTTTACCGCTGCGAGCTCTCAACCAGGCGATAGTGTGTGCTGAAGAAACGACAGGTTTGGTCCACCATTCGGATCATGGTTCGCAGTATGTCAGCGTTGTCTACAACGAGCGAGGTGCCCAGCACGGGATTGTTGCGTCCACCGGGACTGTTGGCGATTCCTATGACAATGCCCTGGCCGAAAACGTCAACGGCCCTTCACAAGAACGAGCTCATCCATACCCGCACGTGGAATGATGTCGTCGACGTGGAGAGTGCGACCTTCGACTGGGCGAATTGGTGGAACGACGCAAGGCTTCATCAGAGCCTTGGCTACCGCACACCAACGAAGATTGAATCAGAGTTTTGGAGCCATCAACCAGCCCGAGAAATAATAGAAAATAAGGCAAATGCCCAGGAACAAAACCTGGGGCACTTCAAACCCCGGAAAGCATTCACACCGCCCGGTCCTAAAAACTAGCCCGGCTCAAAGGTTAGGGGGCACTGTGACGTCGTTTTAAGACTTTGGCTCAGCGCACTAAAACGCCTGTAATCGGCTAAGCTATGGACAGTGGAGTTTTGCGAGGCTGTAGTAATTCTTGGCCTTAACCAATAGCTGTGGATGGACAATAAAAATGGGGCAGACCTCAAGGAAGCCAACTTCGAGGAAACGGGTCAAGCCTATCGCGACCACGTTAGTTCTGGTTACGGCTTTTGTTGGGATGCGTCAATTGTTCCTGCCTCAGCAAAGTCACGCGGATAATTTCCTAGAAACAGATCGTGAAATTCGTAATGTTCAAACAACCTCCCCTAACACTGGGGGATTGGCCGAGGCAGACATTACTCCAGACAAGCAGGAAAATGGGGGTATAGACGCACCCGACAGCTCAGTCCTGGGTATTGAAGACCCAGACGAAACTTCAGAATTAGAGTTTTCGCCCTCGGATCTGCCTGTGCTCGGCGAAACCGAGAGCCGGATTGAAGGCGCACCGGCTGAAGACAACGTAGACAGCGGACTGCAATGGCTCGCATTGCCCGTCGTCGGTGAGCGTTGACTAGAGATGGCTCCTGCGCGTTTTCTTATAATGGCCTCTGAGGTGGAGTCACCAGTTATGTGCGGGGACCGCAGGCTAACAGAGATCTGAAAGTAAAGCGCATTCGAATTGCATTTACACGGACCGACGGACAAGACCAGCGATCGCTCGAAGTGAAGAACGCGCGCTTCATTAAAAACGGCAGTACGTGTCGCGGACGTAATGTAACAACCCAGAGTTTCGGCAACAAAGTCGTCGAATTTGACGTTTCCCGCTGCAACGTCAACATCTGGGAAGGCTCCAACGAGGAGCTCCGCGTCCAGGACATAGCACTGTCCGGTGGCGGCCAAGTGCCACCAGACGCCTTCGCCATGAACGTGTGGGTCGATGACATCTTCGATCCAGGCGATGCGAGAGAGTGGATCAAACAAGCCGAAAATGGTGTACTAACTACGCTTATCGAGCCCGAAGATCGCCTGGAGACCTCACGTGTGCAAATGAGACGCACCATAGAACGCGCAGCAAAGATCAAAGGTCCGTTCATTGCGCGGCTCCAAAACCAAAACGGCTTCGACGTCGATGGTGGGCAGGAGCTCGCAGAGCTGCGTATTGTCGGCCCGCAGGGCGAAACGATATATTCGAAGCGGATCAACGCGAACGAAGGCCACGCAGCGGCATTAGAACCGGGCAATGGATGGGGTGGTATTGACTTCAGAGAAGACCGCGAATTTACCGTGCCTGCGGGATCACGAGTAGAAGTCGACATGGTCTCGCACGGGAGAAACAAGCATGGACGAAACCTCAAAGAACTGAATACGCGCTCGCCGCTCGGCCCAGGTGCGTTGGATTTTGCTACCACACTGCTAGAGCAGCGCCGGCAAGTATGCGTCGAACCACAAGAAAGCGCTCCGATAGCAGGGTTCCAATTGCAGCAACGGGACGGACTCAGCGGTGGAATTCGTCGTATAGAGTCCGCGAGTTTTGGATCCGACGAGGCTGCACAGCAAATTACGGTAGCGCTGAAGACTACCATCGACGGGCTGAATGCTAGGGGTAAATTCCAGCCGCTGGTAGAGCAGACAACGTACCAAACCCAGGACTCGCAAGAAAAGCGTCATTTTGCGTCGAACTGAGCTTCAATGCTGATCGCGATGTGCCGCAAGAGAAGATGGATCAGCATTTCGACCTCACTTTGAGTTACGCGCTAATTCCACTGCAGGTGCAAGCCTTTGACTACGACGAACGCGGGGATGCAGATAAAACGGTGCTGGTGGGAGCTGAATTTGCTGTGTATGCATCCAAGCCCGCCGACGGAGCGTCCGGATTGGAGCCCGCAGACCAGTCGGACTGGGATAAACCAGTATGGCGCAGCCACGATGGAGACTCCGCAAAGCTAACACCCGGGGTCTATTACTTGGTGGAAGTGCAGGTACAAGGGGAGAATTCGCGACGATATTCTCTATTACCTGCGCCAATTCGCTTTCGGTTGAGCTATGGTGAGGAAAACTCAGATGGCTTTGACATTCACGTGCCACCTACAGCGGAAGCACCGTTTGTGCTTGCCGCGAAGGTGGAGAATGGACGCGCGATCATGGAAATTGGCAACATCACCCGTGGTGAAATGCCACAAACCGGCGGTAACGGTATTGGGGGTCTTTGCCATTGTCGGAGTTGTGCTAGTAATTGGTGGTGGATTGGTTATGCAAAGGCGTCGGGAAGCATAAACGTGGAAGCTCAATTTAGTCTCCGCCGGTTGTTGGGCGAGATCCTGCTGACCGCCGGGGCGCTCATCGTCTTGTTCGTGTTCTATGAGGCGTATTGGACGAACATGAAATCTGGCCAATTGCAGGCGCAAGCGAATGAGCGCATGGAGCAACGCTGGCAGGAAGCAGATGCTGGTGGCACGGGGGAGGGGGTGCCGGAACCGGATAACGGGCAGGCGTTTAGCCGCATCTATATTCCGCGGTTGGGGCCGGATTATCAGTACGCGGTATTAGCCGGGACTTCTCAGGATGTCTTAGCCGCCGGGCCAGGGCATTATATGGACACGCAGGCGCCTGGGGAACTCGGCAATTTTGCAATCGCCGGGCACCGCATGGGGCAGGGGGCGCCCTTTATACACCTGGAAGACCTGCATTCTTGCGATGCCATCGTCGTCGAGACTGCTACGCAATGGATTACATACCGGGTGCTGCCAATTGACGCAGGCGCGAACAGTGGAGCGGAGTGTTTTAGCGAAGAGCAACGCGCCAAGCTTGTCGACGAGTATGCCGGAATTTCAGGCCGTCACATCACGCACCCTGGAGATGTTGGGGTGATTGCACCCATCCCGGGGGTTGATTTCAGCAGGGAAGGAGCTCCGCAGCCGAGTGAGTCGCTGGCGACGTTGACGACGTGCCACCCGTGGTATTCGAACTCGCAGCGCATGATCGTGCACGCGATGCAAGTTGAAGTGCTGGAGAAAGCCGAAGGTCAGCGCCCTGCGGCTTTGGGCGAAGTGGTGTAGAGGCGCGGTGATTCTGGGTCGTGCACCGGAGCCGTTGGTGCATTGAGGGTTTGGGTGCTGAAGCCCAGAAATTCGTCGAAAAGCTTGGGAGATGAGGTAGTTATGTATCGCGGATTGTGGAATTTGCTGCCAGGTGGCGTGGTGGTGAAAACTCTGCTCGCTGTGTTGCTAGCGGTGGGGGTGTTTTTCCTGTTGATGGAAGTGGTGTTTCCGTATGTTGCAGAATTGATGCCGTATTCGGACGTCGCAGTATAGCTTGCCGACCGGGGTGATTCTGTGTTGTTGAACACCTTTGGGGTTAGGTGGCACTGGCCAGGCCTTGAATGATGGGATTTGAAGCTCTGAGAAGCTTGTTTCAAGCGTAAAAAGTTGTTAATTTAAGCTGGGTTCGCTGCAAAGGTTCTCGCTAACCTGTGGTTTTGATAACGAAATCATGTTGGTCGGTGATGGTTTGGCGGCCTCAGAGTAACTAGTCACCTCATAGGAACGGACATCATGGCCTCATTCAAGTCGCGCGTAATTGCAATCTGTGCTGCTGGCACGCTTGCCATCGGTAGTGCTGCAGTAGCAGCACCGATATCGTTTGCCCAGGATGGGGATGCTGCGGTCACTGAAAATGGAGCCACTGCTGGCGCTGTTGATCGCCCATTCGGCGCACCGGCGCCGGCTGGACAAATGGCTTCCCCAACTGCCGGCCAAGCTGATTTGATTAATGCTGATGCGACGGGCAATCTGACGGTCAAGAAAATTTTGGGTGATCCAGAACGCGTTGAGGGCGGAGCAACCCACAGTGGGGCGCCGACTGGTGATGTTACGCCGCTCGAAGGTGCGACCTTCGAAATTAAGCGATTGAATATTGATCTCACTCAGCTCAGTGGGTGGTCTGAGCTGAACGATCTCGTTGATAATCCTGAAAAAATCGCGTCATTTGATGAGCATGCACAGCAGCCGGCAGAAGAAAAGCGATCTCAGGTTACAGGCGAAAACGGGGAAGCCGTTTTCTCTGATATCCCTATGGGTGTTTACGTAGTGACCGAGCAGCCGCGTGAGGGTTATTCAACCTCTGCTCCGTTTTTGGTGAGTCTCCCCTATTCTGATGGGGCCACTGGTAAATGGGAATATACCCGGACGGTGTATCCAAAGAACCAGGAACTACGTCCAAATAAACAGGTCGATGCACAAGGCGCGACACTTGGTTCGAACATGAAATACACCATCAATGCGCCGGTTCCTGCCGGTGATATCAGTCGTTTCAAAATTACGGACCAGCTAGTAGCTCAACTGCAGTTGGTTGCGGAGGGAGAACAGGCACCGTCGGTATCTGTCTCCCCAGCCGGAGAGCTCCAAGCAGAAGATTACACTTTAACGACTGCAAACAACACGTTGACCGTCGACTTTACTGAAGCTGGTCGCGCGAAACTTGAAGGATTGCGACAAACAAATCCAAACCTGCAGGTACACGTTCAGTTCGAGGCAAAGGTGGTATCTTTGCCAGCACCTGGTGAGTCAATCACGAACACCGCGAAAGTTGAGTATCCAAATGGGGCAGAGGTGACCACCGACAGCCCTGCCACTGAGGATGACAAAGCTCCGAAGCCGACTAAGACGGATTATGCAAACCTAACGATCACAAAATTCACTAAGGATCAAGAAGGCGAAGCCAATCTTGCAGGCGCTGAGTTCAACTTATATCGCTGCGTGGGTAAAGAGCTCAAGGGTGAGGCAATCCCGGTATCGACCTCTGAGAATTTGGCAAACGATTTTAATCCGACAACCGCAACTACTCTGACAACGGTGCAGAGTAACGACAACGAACGTGAGGGTGTCTTCCATGGATATGGCATCCCGGTACGCACTTTTGCTGCGGGTGGCACTGCAACGCAGGATTACAAATACTGCGTAGTCGAGACCAAAGCTCCGAGTGGATTCATCCGGAACCCTGAGGTACATGAAGTTGAGCTACAAGCCGCGACGGCTGATCAAGCCGAGCGGTTGTTCGTGCGCGTCGAAAACCAGCGCGATAACTTCCTCAGCTCGCTTCCAGCAACCGGTGCATGGGGCATCATCCTCGTGTTCTTGGTCGGCCTGGGCTTG
Source organism: Corynebacterium sp. EPI-003-04-2554_SCH2473622 (assembly GCF_001665955.1). Taxonomy (NCBI): domain Bacteria; kingdom Bacillati; phylum Actinomycetota; class Actinomycetes; order Mycobacteriales; family Corynebacteriaceae; genus Corynebacterium; species Corynebacterium sp. EPI-003-04-2554_SCH2473622. The sequence goes on from NZ_LZMN01000071.1 coordinate 6,834, forward strand.
CTGGCACGTGGTTTCTACACCAGCCGTAAAGATGGTCGTGCTACCGCATAGTCAATTGGCCACCGCGGTTGGCTGCCAAAGAAACCGCACCTAACTGGCGGGAGGCTGAGGAAGTCTCCCGCCAGTTGCCTAAGAAGCCCACGTAGTTCACGAATCGATATCGTGACCTGCACCGGTTAATCGGTAAGGAATCTGGATTGATTACTCAGCCGCGCACAATGCTCGCGCTCGTCGTTGTCAGCATCATGCTTACAGCAACCTCAATGATCTCGATCTTCGGTGGAGCACCCGCAACCCCACGCGCACGCGCAGACGTACCCAACCCAGCTATGCACTCTAACTTTGGCGACTGTGCATTCCGCAACGCCGGAACCGGACACAACACCAACAAACTCGAAGACTCATACTGCTGGCTCTCGGCAGAAAAGCTCATCTCCGGGCAACCGATATCAATCGGCGAATATGAGCTTCAGTATTCGGCCGCATTCGTTGGCACGCCAGGTCACACTAATGGCAGCGCAACCTCACACATAACCTGGAACAGGGCAGCATTTGGCAACTCAGTTTTCCCTCCGAATTCTTTGAACGATCCCGCGCCTGTCATCCAATACGAGAAAAACTTTGTTCGCCGAGGCAATCGAGGTGCGCAAAACGCCATCATTAATCTCTCAAATATCCGACTCGTCGAAAAAAACGGCAATGGTGCTCAAGTAAACAATTTCAGTCTTGCATTTGCTGATGCGGAAACCTCGGACAAACCAACAGAATCCTGGAGCTTATCTGCTGACGCAGATGATGTCATTGCAACAGGTAAAGACATGGGACTTGGCGGATCAGGAAGAGGTAACAGTAATTCCTGCAGGAGAAGCTTCTCGGATGCTGGAACAAGTTTCCGCTGTGAGCCGCAAAACAACGACGGTGGATCCTTTGCTGTCACAATGAAGAACCCCAAAAACTTCAATTTACAGATTGATCTCCGTACCGGAGGAAACCCGAAGCAGGCTGTAGCTTTCGCAATTGTGGTGGACCGTGTTGGAGGTGATGTACACCCGAAAGTCGGCGAGCGCCCCGAACTCACCGAGCTTGAATCACGCTACACAGGCCAACGTACTGAATTTGATCTGACAGCCACCGTTAATAGCAAACCGGTGTCCTTTAAACATGGTTCTTATGGGCTCGTTCCGCATGCGCACAAAGTGCACCGCTTCAATGCGGTGCCCCGTGATCACGCGATTGAACCAGATGCGGATCTATTATTTACCTCTCGGGCAGTCGTAGGCGACCAGGCAAAAGCGCTGTACCGGTATCGTCCCGAATGGACGTGCCGCGTACCAGGCGTCAGCATCGACGGGATAGATGGGGCGACAGGATTTTCGTTCCGCGAGCCTGTGAAGCTAGAACGTTTTAGGCCCGATGGGCAAGCGGAATCATCAAACTATAATCACCAGGACGTCAACGGCCACAAAAACTATTTCGATTCCAATGTGCTAGAAAAATACGGGATCGAAATGTTCAATGACCCAGCTACCGGTATGAGCGAAGTGCGCATTGCTGCAGGCAATCGAAACATGGGCGGTACCTACTGCGAGGTTGAATGGCTCCCGCGATTCGAGCTAGCCGAATTGCACCTGAGCAAAACTTTTGCCGCAGCGAGTGATTACCATCCCGGAGGCGAGGCCCCGACGGCAAAAATCGGGTACCAGTGTACAGTCGACCGTCGCAGCACCGGCAGCTATAACGTAAACTCCACGACGTTTAGCAATGACGATTTACGCGCGGCCTACCCAGAATATTTCCTCGCACAAAGCCCAGAGAATCAAACAGACCTCGTGCTGCGTAACGTTATAGACGTTCCAGTTGATGGCCAACCTATCATCGCTACCGTTCCCGAGCGGTTGCGCTGCGGAGTTTTCGAAGAAGACAGTGCCCAGGATGGCTTAGAACAGGACATAAACATCTCGATTAAGCCCCACCCGAACGCTCGACCAGGTAACGCTGCAGATGAGTTCCGTGGAAAAATGCCGAAAATTGGGCCGGGCGAATTCGAAGCCCTAAATTTCTACGTGAACCGGAAAAATGAGGTTCCTTCCCACGGGGTTGTGCAGCATCGTAGGGGCGGTTTGCCGGTTACTTATGCGATTGCCTTGGAGAACAACTACCAGGCAGATCGTGCCCCCGTGACGATGGACTACGAGTTTATTCCGGAAAATAATCCGGAAGCTATTTTGGGCTCCGCTCAGACAAAGCAGATTACCTCCCATCTGACCTGTGATCGCGTCTCGATTGTTGATCAGGATAAAAATCCAGTCCCAGACGCTCACTCAGGGGCACAGGTACGCCGAGACGGAAACTCAATTGCACTGGATGAACAACAAAACTTCCACGCGATGCCCACGCAACGTCAATGCAAGCTCGAGATTGAAGAATCAGCAGACGGCCCCCGCCCGATTGATCGCAAGCTATATCTGAACGGTGAAGAAGTATCCCCAGGCATGCGGACCATCGATAATACTGACACTGCGCCGTTGGGATTCCTCTTCAAACTTCCAGAAAAACTTCCGGAAGGGCAAAACAGCCATCAACTGCGCTTGGTATCCGACTACCGTCCGCGGGAACTAAAGTTCACCGTCGACAAGCTCATCGAAGGTCGGGAACCATTCAATATCGGACGCAACGCGTTGCTTCCGCATGATGCCACAGTGATGCCAATGACCCTGAAGGTGCGCAACGACGCTGATTTCCCGTTACCTGCTGGAGACAATCTTTCGCTTACTGATGCTTCACTTGCTGGCTACCGAGTAACAGTGGGTGGGACGATCGAAAACTTCGCGGTATCCGGCGGGGAGGAATTCACCATCCCAGAAGACGGCAACCTTGCTGCCATCAGGCACTGTTTCGCCGGCGCCGACGGTGCAAACATTGTCAATTTGCGTGAAGCCGAGACGATTCCCGCAGAGACAGAGCTAACATGCCAACTGGCAGTACACATCCCGGCAGATGCAGGCGACGACTACAGCTATGACGGAGACGCGTTCACAGTCACTGCCACAGTAGACGGGCAAGAGCCGAAAACCGAACAATCTAGCTACGGTGCAACCAAGCTCTCCCAACTCATCGACCAGATGCTGCCAAACACCGGCGTGCAAACCATGGTCTGGATTTTGGGCCTTGGCCTGCTAGCATTACTTTTTGGACTGTGGCGGTACCTTCGTGATGATAAAGAGGAAAACTAGATGACACTCGTTGTTGAGCAGCCTTCTGGTGGTGGGCAGCCGCGCCAGCAGCAGAGTGCGCGGCACGCGAAGCGCAAAAAATCCAACAGTGCCATCTACCTCATCCTCGGCATCGCGGTGCTGCTGTACCCAATTTTCGCGACCATCTACAACGACTACCAACTAGACGCGCAAGCACGCAGCTACTCCGACAACATTGAGAAGATTCAGCCGAGCGAGCGCGTCGCCAAGTACCTCGAAGAAGCCCGCGAATACAACGAACGCCTGGCCCGACAAGGCCACCACGCCATGCCACCAGAAGAAGGCGTGCCGGGCTTCGATGATTACATGTCGACGCTCAACGCCCCCGAAACTAACGGCGTGATCGCGCGCATCACCATCCCGTCGATCGACGTCGACCTGCCGGTTTATCACACAACCGCAGATCACGTGCTCTACGAAGGCGCCGGGCACATGTTCGGTAGCTCGTTACCCGTCGGTGGGCTGGGCACCAACTCGGTGATCTCCGCGCACACGGGGATGGTCAACGCCACCATGTTCGACAACCTGCCGCGCATCAAAGACGGCGCCGATGTCTACATCGACATCATGGGCGAAAAGCTGCGCTACCAGGTCAACGCACGCGAAGTCGTCGGACCGGATGACTATGAGGCCGTGACCTACGAACACGACAAAGACAAACTGACGCTGGTGACCTGTACCCCGTACGGGATTAACACAGACCGGCTGCTGGTCAACGCCGAACGCGTGCCAATGGATGAAACCCAAGAAACCCGTACATCGTGGCTGCCGCACCTGAGCTGGTGGATGTATCTTGATCTCTTTATCATTTTCGTGGTGCTTGCCATTGTTGCTTATCGCGAATGGAAGAAGCGCGCCGCACGCAAGGCAGCAGAGCGCGAAGCCGCAGAGCTAGAAACCATCGCCTAGGCCCAGGCACATGCGCACCAACCACATCACGCGGCAAAAACCACGCCGACGCTATCGCTCCGTCGTGTACTTCTTGCTAGCGCTGGCGGTTTTCCTATCGCCGGTGGTGCTGACGCACTACAAAAACGTCGAACAGCACAACCTTGCCGCGCAGTACTCCGAAGACATAGCGCTGCTGCCCGCAGAATACATCGACCCCGTGCTTGCCGACGCCCACGCCTACAACGAAGGGCTAGTGGATTTTCCCGTCTCCGACCCGTGGAAATACGGCGTGGACACCAATTCGCCGGCCTACCACGACTACGAAAACCACCTCAGCGTCGACGGGGTCATGGCGCGCATTGAGATCCCGTCGGTGGGCGTTGATTTGCCCGTCTACCACGGAACTTCGACTGACGTGCTGGCAGCAGGAGTTGGCCATCTCTTCGGTACGGATCTGCCCGTCGGCGGGGACGGCACTCACTCGGTGCTGACCGGGCATACCGGAATGGCGACGCTGACGATGTTCGACAACCTCACCAGCGTGGCCGAAGGCGAGATTTTCACCGTGGAATCGATGGGGCAGAAGATTGCCTATCAGGTTGATCAGATTCAGACCGTGCTTCCCGATGAAGTAGAGCACCTGCGCGCGGAAGAAGGCAAAGACCAGATGACGCTGGTGACGTGCACCCCGTATGGTCTGAACACCCACCGGCTGTTGGTTCGTGGGCAACGAGTGGAGGTGCCGGAACAACCACTGACACAAACCTATTACAGCCCGTGGCAGCCCTGGATGGTGGCCTCAGTGGTGATTTCCTTGCTGATCCTGCTCTATCTGGTTTGGTGGTTGGTGCGCCGCGGCAGGCAAACTCGGAAAGCGCAACGGGCGGAGGTGTAGCGTGTCAGTATGACCGAGAACAGCGAAACCAACCTGCATCACACGGCTGATGTCTCGCCTGAATCCATGGCTGACGAAGCGGACGGCTACCGGCCGTTTCCCAGTGTTTCTCAATGGGCGGAGCTTTCTGTGTCGTTGCGCGTTGTAGATAACGCACACGCGCGGATGCAAGGAGCAAAAGAAACAGTGCCTGCTCAAGCTCTTGGTTCCGCTCTAGAGGCTGCGCGGCGAGCAGCAGCCGTCGACACGAATGCCATCGAGGGGATTTTCCCTACGGATCGTGGCTTCACGCGCACAGTGGCAGAGCAAACTGGTGCGTGGCAGCAATTGATGGACCAGCGGGGCGCGCACGTACGACCTGCGTTTGAAGACACCCTAGCTGGGTTTGACTTCATCTTTGACCACACCACAGGCAAATACCCGCTGACGGAAACCGCGATTAAAGAATTACATGCCGTGATGCTGAATAGCCAGGACGAGATCACGGTGTATGTACATGTTAACGGCACGCTGCAAGCTCAGCAGCAAAAACTGCCGAAAGGGGAATACAAAAAGCAGCCGAACAGTCCCACGCGGCACGACGGCAGCACATTTCATTATGCTCCGGTGGCTGACACAGCTCCAGAAATGGCGCGTTTTATAGCAGAACTGAACTCCGAGACGTTTGCGGCCCTGCACCCCG
>NZ_LZMN01000072.1:0-117213 GCF_001665955.1 Corynebacterium sp. EPI-003-04-2554_SCH2473622
CAAACAAAGAACACAACCACCAGAACCAACATCCTGTGAAGTTATTTTCTCTGTCAGCCCCTCGCGGCGACTTGGATAAGCTTAAGCGATAACAAAACACAATGCAAATTCGGGATTTATTGCAAAAGTTTCTGCAGGTAAGGGGCTGTTTTTATGAACAACACCATTACGCACAACTCGACCAAGGTTTGCGTGACTATCACGATCGGAACCGCCTCAAAACCATCCGGAAATGCGAAAGCAATCGGCATAACAACTAGGGAATTTCGGGTGACGCCAGAAAATACCGCTGCCACCCCGTCGTCGATACGCAAATTAGCCACTCTTACGGCAACAATTCCGACCATCGCCATGATTACTGCGAAGACGACATAGATAGCTACCGCAGGTACCAGCTCGCGGCCTTCGCGGAACACATCTGCGCCGTACGTCGCGGTGATGGCGAATAACGTCACCATCATCAACGGCACCATTGCGGCATCTAAGGTGATTCGAGCGTGTCTGGCTATCTTTCCGACGCTCCGGTGCCGCGACGTGCGTTCACACCGCTGTAGTAACCATGCACAACCCAGTGGGATAGCCAACATCCCGACAACGGCACGCAACATTGGCCCCATCGCAGAATCAACGAATTCCGCCCCAATCAACCGCGGGAGTAGCAGACTGAGCAGCGTCATCTGCAGCAGAAACAGCAACGGTGTGATCGCCAACAGCCGGTGATGCGCGGCTCCGGCCATGCCAGAAAATGGCACCACGTAGTCGATGCACGGGGCCAGCAAAACCAAAGTAATCCCGATGAGCAGCACCTGGTCACCACGTACAGGCTGGATTAAAGCCCAAACAACACACGGCACGATGAGAAAATTTAAAACCAAAATTAGTGCGGTTAGCCGTGGGGCTAATCGCACTCGCCGGAGCGGGAGCGCAGAAAACGTCGACAGCATCAAGAGACCAAGAACCGGAGTCGCCATCTTCTCCAGGTCCCACGGGGAGGCGAGAAGGCCGAGCAGTATCGCCGCAATATAGAAAAGAACCTGGTGCTCAGCAAGGAAATCTATCCAACGCTGCTTCCGCTGTGCCACCAGGTTCTGATTCATCATATCGCCGTCACATTAGCGACGTCATATTTTTCTCTGTCACATTCTCACCGTCGTCGGTTAATCTAGTGATAGCAGGCCAGCAGGCCGTCCGGCCCATCAATCACGGCGATGTTCGTATTGAAAATCTCGGTAAGAATCTGATTTTTCATGACCTCTTCTGGAGTACCGAACTCGCAAATCTGTCCGTCTTTTACCGCACAAATATAGTCCGCGTAGCGTGCAGCGAAGTTAATATCATGCAGCACCAGAATGATGGTCCGCCCGAACTCCGGACCTACTTGTTTCAGGTGACGCATCATCTCGACTGAATGCGCAATATCAAGGTTATTTAGCGGTTCATCGAGCAGCACATAATCGGTTTCCTGGCACAACACCATCGCGACGTACGCGCGTTGGCGTTGCCCACCCGATAGCTGGTCCAAGTAGCGGTTTTCCAACGAAGTGAGATTCAGAAAGTCGATGTACTTCGAAATGACTTCCTCATCAGCAGGCGTCAAACGACCTTTGGAATACGGGAAGCGCCCAAACCCGACGAGCTGGCGCACCGTCAAACGCGTAATGAAATGATTTTCCTGGCGCAGAATGGAAACAATGCGCGCCAATTCCTTCGACTTCGTATTAAAAATGTCTGCCCCACCGACGGTAATCTCTCCGGAATCCGGCTGCAGTAACCGCCCGATCATCGTAAGCAAGGTTGACTTGCCGGCGCCGTTCGGGCCGACGAGCGCGGTGATACCGCCGGCAGGAATCTCCAGATTCACCGGGCCAATCTCAACGTCACTGCTATAGGCCTTGTGCAGGTTTCGGAGGGTAATCACAAGCGTCCCTTTCTCAAAATGACAAATAGGAAGACCGAGCCGCCAACCAGCTCGATGACGATCGAGACGACTCCCTGGGCATAGAAAACGTGGTTGAGCACAAAATACGCACCAGTGAGTACTGAAAATGCGGTAAATACCGCCATGGGGAAAACGAAACGGTGGTCAAAAGTATCGGCAAATTGATAAGCCAACGTCGCTACCAAAAATCCAAGGAAGGTCATTGGTCCGACCAATGCCGTCGAAACCGCCATCAGCACGGATACCAAAATCAGCGTACCAATCGACCACAACTTATAGTTCAAGCCCAGGTTCATTGCTGCGTCTTTGCCAAGCCCCAGCACATTCAACCTGCGCGAGAAAACGAACAATAGTCCGGCCGCCCCCAGGCAGAGCGGAATAGCTAACGGATAATATTCCGGATCAGCATTATTGACCGACCCAAACATTCGTGCGGTCAACACATCGAACTCGGACGGTGTGAGCAAGCGCTGCATGAAAGTCGAAATGGAACCCAGACCGCCACCGATAATGATGCCGACCAGCAACATGGCGTGCATATTTGCATGCCTTCCGGTCAACAGCCAAGAATACAGGATCAAGGAAAGCAGAATCATCACGACGATCTGGAACACGAACGTCGACAAGGTGCGGGCGTTATGCAATCCGGCCGCTCCCAGGAAAAACACGGTCGAGGTATGAATCAGCACATACAGCGATTCAAACCCCATGATGGAAGGGGTAATAATGCGGTTATTCGTAACGGTATGAAAAGCCACCGTCGCCATGGCCTGACAGATCGCGACCACCGCCATCGCGATCACGGAATTCATCCGCCGCTCGGCAATGAGCCAAAATTGCTCGGTGCCCACCGGCATCGGGTTCCCATAAGCCAGAAGGCCGAACCCGCAACCAGCAGCTATGACCGCGAGGACACCGAAAATAATCCAATATTTGCGAGCCGCGGCGGAATTTTGAAAGGCAGAGGCACTGCGTTCCCTTCGTTGTTGCCCTTGGTTCTCGCTTATGCATGCTGCCGCACTCATACCGTCTTCCACACGATCCGAAGACTCAGGATTTCCCACCTGCGCACGATCTGCTGTACGAGAAGTGCGTGCCGATACCTTATTTGTCTCAAGATTATCCACGGCGTGCCTGCCTAACAATCAGGGTGACAAAGACAATGGCACCAACGATGCCCAGAATGACAGAAACGGGCATTTCGAATGGACTGATAATCGTACGTCCGATGAGGTCGCACACCACCACAATCGCGATTCCCAACAAGCAGACCCACGGAAGATTCGAGCGCAAATCATCGCCGCGGAACATGGAGACCACATTCGGCACAATCAAGCCCAAAAACGGCAAGGCTCCCACCACTACCGTGACCACGCCGGTGGCTACAGCGATCAAGGCAGTGCCCGCCAATACGATCCGCGCATAATTAACGCCAACGTTGGTGGCAATATCTTCACCAAGCCCGGCGACCGTCAAACGATCGGCAAAGAAAAAAACCGCAACGGCGATCGCAACAACTACCCACAGCACCTCATATTGGCCTTTGTATACCGAGGTAAACGAGCCCATAAACCAGATGCCCAACGATTGCAGCATATCGAATTGCAAGGCGAAAAAAGTCGAGATCGACGAGACCACTGCGCCCAGCATGATGCCGATAATTGGAACTACCAACGATGACCGCAACGAGACCTTGCGCAAAAACAGGAAAAACACCATGGTGCCGACAAAAGCAAAAAAGACGGCACCAATCATGCGTTCAAGCACCGACGCCGTCGGAATGAAGTACATGACAAACAGCAGACCAAGCCCGGCCCATTCGGTAGTTCCAGTGGTGGTCGGCTCCACAAATCGGTTTTGCGTCAGTAATTGCATGACCAAGCCCGACATCGCCATTGCCGCACCTGCTAATACCAACGCAATAGTACGTGGCAAGCGCGTGATGTAGAAAAAGTCCGAACCGTCAGCTGCTTCAAAAATGTTGTATTCGCCAACCATCAGTGATGTCACCAGCAGCGCTGCGACGACGGCGAAACCGACGGCCAGTTTCCAGTCAAATAATTTCGTGCGTGTCTGCGCTCGCCGTGATTGGGATTGCTGTCCCGGCTCGTCGGGAGGCGGACTTGTGCCATCGGGGGTGCTAGGCGTTGTGGCAGTGGTCATGTCTTGTGCCTTCATTTCTTCATCATCGACCGATGCTCATGGCAATGCCGAGGCTACGAATTCGTAGCCTCGGCTGGCATTGTAGGCCTCACTTGTGCATCATTCGAGGAATAATGACTACTCTCGGGACGATCACTCGCACCTACAAACGAGAGCGGAAGAATTACTTCTTCGCTGCTTCAAACGCGTCAGCGATATCGTTCAGAATCTCGGTGTAGGTAATGATGGATTCGTTAGTGTAGGTGTCTTCTGGAGCGTAGACAATCTGCCCGTCTTTGACAGCAGCGACGTTACGCAGAGCATCGGAACCTTCAATCACATCTTTCGCTGCCTGGTAGCCAGGTTCCAACCGTGCAGAAATTGCAGCGTCGCGGTCCAGCACGAACATCCAGGCTGGGTTCGAGTCTGCGATGGCTTCTACGGAAATATCATCACCTTTGTGGTTTTGTGATGCATCATCAACCTCGAGCGCAGGTTTCAAATCCAGCATGTCGAAGATCGGTCCATAAACACGGCCCTTGGACGGAGCGACATATCCAAGCTCACCACCGGAGACGTTCAGTGCCATCACGCTGGATTCACCATCATAGGCTTTCTTCGCGCGTTCGATCGCAGCATCAAATTCGTCGACGAGCTCTTGGGCATCGTCCTCATGCCCGAGCACCTCTCCGAGTGCCAATGCATGCCGACGCAGCTCTTCCGCGAAGTCTTCGTCGTCACGAGGCTCAAACTCTACCAACGCAGCATCTGGGTTCAGCTGCTTAATGTCGTCGTAGTGCGACTGGAAACGCTGCCCATTGATGATGAGATCCGGCTGTGCAGCAACCAAAGCCTCGAGGTCCGGTTCGCGGTGCATACCCAGATCGGCGACCGAATCGTCCTCGCGGTAAGCATCGACCGTATGCGGAACCAGTTGCTTCGGAGCAGCAACCAGGTCTACTCCCCACTTTTCCAAGATCTCGAATGAGCGGTTATCCGTTGCAGCAACAGCCTTGGCGTTTTTCGGGACTTCCTGGGTGCCGTGGTTGTCTTCAATGGTGATGGTGTCACCGTCGGAGGCAGCATCCGACGAAGAGTCCGCAGCGCTTGATTCTGCCGACGTCGTCGCATCTGCGCTGGTGCTCTCGGCATCATCAGTGGAACAAGCTGTAAGAACCAGGCTGGATAGAGCAAGTCCAGTGATTACGGTATTGCGGATCTTAATTGAAGCCATCTTCGTTCACTTCTCCTCGGGGGTAATGTTCGTTCGCAAAACTGGAAATTCTCTGTGTGAAACCTCTTCTACACACAGCCAAAGCTTAACCCTATTAAGCACGGGTTGACTTAACAAGGATTGGCTGGACTATTACACCCTTAGATGGACACGATTCATTAGGAAATCGTTACTTAACCAGCATTTTCCTATGCTTTTCCAATCTTCCCCCTACCCCCGCTAGTGATTTAAGCGACGTTGCGCTTGCCGACACGCCATGCACCGTAGATTAAAGGAATTTGTAGAGGTAGTCGCATTACGCTCACCACAGCTTTTCGCCGTGACTGCGGCACCCACTGCCTCATCATTTCCACGTTTGCGGGAAACACTGCAACCAAAAACGCCGCCGCGACATAACCGGCAATCGAGCGGGTATGGGGTTTCCGCAGCGCATATGCAAGCCCGAGTTCTGCTGCGCCACTGACATAAGTAGCACACCGTGCAGAGACCGGGACCCACCCCGGAACAATCGAATCGAAAACCGCGGGGCGGAGAAAATGCAGTACGCCCGCGACACCGAAAATCGTGCTCAGCCCACGAGCATCTGGCGTTATTCGCTCATTAAGCCGTTGGAACTGCCCACCCCGGCTGGTCGAAACACCCAGCACGTCGGTTTTCTTATCCCGTGTCATATTCATTTCCCGCGTCGCATTCATTTCCCCAACTTAGCAAAATTGCTTCTTGCAAATTGCAGGACTCATATTCGTATTTTCCACGCTTCTATTCGTCGTTTAGCCCCCTTGTGTTCACAGCACAAAAGTGTAGTTTTAGGCTGTTAACGTAATCATTTTCGTGAGTAAGTTCGAGGATTCTCTCATGTCTACATCTCAGTCGGCGACAGACACCGGCACCGCACCAGACGAAACCGGGCCAGATACCGGTTCCGCAACCTTCTTTGGCCACCCACGCATGCTGGCCAACCTGTTTTTCGTGGAAATGTGGGAGCGATTCTCCTTCTACGGAATGCAGATCATCTTGGTCTACTACCTCTACTATTCCGTTGCCGACGGCGGGTTAGGTCTCGATAAAGGCGCTGCTACCGGTGTAATCGGTGCGTACGGTGGCATGGTTTATCTGATGGCTATTGTCGGCGGATATCTAGGCGATAAAGTTTGGGGCCCCGAGCGCACGCTGTTTTATTCAGCCATTGCGATCATGGCAGGTCACATCGCATTGGCCATAATCCCAGATGTCAGCGGTGTCGTCGTCGGCTTGATCCTTATCGCCGTAGGCTCCGGTGGTCTGAAAACCAACGCATCTGTCCTGGTCGGCTCGCTCTATGACCTCAAAGACACCCGCCGGGACGCTGGTTTCACCATCTTCTACATGGGCATCAACATCGGTGCGCTGCTGGGCCCCTTGGCGACGAACTTCGCCTGGGATGTATCCGGCTTCCACCTAGGCTTCGGCATCGCGGCGATCGGTATGGCACTAGGACTCATCCAATACTGGTTCACCCGGAAAAACTTGCCAGCCAGTGCTCACCACGTGTCGAACCCAGCGTCGGCCGCGGAAAAGAAAAAAGCACTCGCTGCAACCATCGCCTTTATCGTTCTTGTCGTCGTCATGGTCTGGGTCTGCCTCATCACGCCAGGCAATATCGATACCTGGGTTATCGGGCTCATCGCAATCTGCGCCATCGTGTTGTTCGTAATTTTGTTCCGCAGCGACAAAACCAACGAAACCGAGCACTCCCGTGTCAAGTCTTTCGTTCCTCTATGGTTCGGAAGCGTGCTGTTCTGGTCGCTCTACCAACAACAGTTCACCGTTATGGCGGTCTATTCCGATACGCGTTTGAACTGGAATATCTTCGGGATGGAGCTCAAGCCCGGATTGTTCAACTCCATCGCACCGCTGTTCATCATCATGTTCGGCACACTGTTTTCCGTCATGTGGACCAAAATGGGCGAAAAACAGCCCACTATTGTCACCAAATTTGCACTCGGTCTACTGGGCGCAGGTATCGCCTTTGCCATTTTCCTGTTTCCTAGCGGACAAGCAATCGTCAACGTGGGATGGTTAGTGGGTGTTCTGTTCGTGATCACGCTAGCCGAGCTATGCATCTCTCCAACCGGCACATCGCTGGCCACGAAACTGGCACCAGAAGCCCACAAATCCCAAATGATGGCGCTGTTCTGGACTTCATTGGGTATGGGCACTGCCATCGCTGGATGGTTGGCGCAGTTCTACAACGAAGAAAACGAAGTCGTGTACTTCTCGATCATGGCGAGCGCGTCATTGATTGGTGGTTTCGCGGTATTCTTCGCACGCAAGCCGATCCTAAAAATGATGCGCGGAGTACGCTAACTCCCCACGTGCATCCATCATCTGCAACCCTTGCTGGCCAGACTGAGAAAACCTCGGACTGGCCAGCTTTTCTTATACACCGTCTGCTATAGCTCTGGCTCGTCTGCCCCGTCTGCGCGAATGGCCAACAAAGCGTAGGTGGTCAACCAATGCGTCGCCATAAAATCTCCGTCGACAAGCTGCTTTTCCACGCTGTCCAACATTGCTGGTGTGCGGTCCGCGATCACCTCTTGAGCTTTTCGACCCAAATGTGGTGCCAGCTCACGCAACATCCACGCGCGCGATAGCGTCAAGCCATACAAATGCGCCAATTGACCATCGGACGGGTCCAAAACTTCCGGGGTCTGGGTCAAGAAAACCAGCGCTTTTTCTTGGCTAGGCAAGTATTATTCTAGCCACGCACTAAATTCGGCTTTATCCAGCACGCGAGAAAGCAACAGCATTTCACACAGCGCATTCGAGAGGAAGTCACTGCCCGACAGCTCCCATTCCACCGGGTAATTGCGATCCCCCAAGAACAGGTTGCGGGCGGCGTCGGCAAGCACATCGGCGAGTCGACCTCGCTCCATCGCTTGCGCGGCATCCAGCATCAAAAACAGATTGAATGCCGTGTTGTAATGCATACCGTGCCGGATCGGTTGGCTTAGCGCAGAAACCCAATTCATGATGTGCTTCTCAGTTAACTCAACTAACGGAAGGAATTCTTCCCGCCCAGAACGGCGCGCAAGTTGTAGCAACCAGGCGCGGCCGTAGGGCTGCTCAAAACTGGGATCATTGACCAGATAATCGTATTCAGCCTGCAGGGACTGCTTATCCCACCGCTGTTCCAGGATATTATGCAGGCGCGTACTAGTTTCCGACGATAGCTTTTCTTCTGACAACAAGCACACCGCCGAATATTGCATGTGCACGCTGGAGTGCCAATCGAAACAGCCCCAGAAACTCGGGTGCTGCGTGCGTGGCCGCACATCACAATCATCGGCAGAGGTACTAATGTGCATATTGACTGCAGGAAATTCCTGCTCCAGCACATCCGCAATACCACGGGCCCACTTTTCTGCAAACTGCCCTAATGATCCTGTGGCAAAAAGTCCTGGAGTCGAATCAGTCATAGCTCACAGTATGCCGAAGGTTTTGCTGCTGAGCCCGAATTGCGCCCCGATTGTGTCCAACCCACATTTTTCAGACATACGCCAGGCATGTATCCGGAATCTTTCTGGATAGCGATACGGATAAGCATCCGGCAGATCCCATAATTTGGCTGATCGATGCCAGTAGTCGCCCCGTAAGAGCGCCAATAAAACATCCCATCGCCGGTAATCATGTCTCAGGTAATCAAGTGTTTGGTGCATTTTTGCAAATAGGCGCGCTAAAAGCGGCCTTTTTTGTTCACTATTTGCAAAAATGCACCATATGTCGACACGACGACCAGGCACATTCCTGGGGATTAACCCAATTTGGCGTTTAACCCGAAGATCATGGCACATATGAGATATTTATGGAAGATGAACACCCCCACTTGCACGCCTATGCACGCTACTGCACAGTTAGCATAACCGCAGTACAAGTGATGATTACATGAGAAAAGCCCAGGTTATTGCTAACCTGGACTACCCCCATACTGTGGAGCTGCCGGGACTTGAACCCGGGTCCTTCGTTGTTTCGCCAGGGCTTCTCCGTGCGCAGTTCGCGCATGATCCTTACTCGGCCCTCCGACTCGCACGAACACGTCTCGGAAGATGGGCCCAGCCATCAGTGAGTGTCCCTACTGGCCCTGATGACTCAGCCAGAAGGCAAGCTCTTTAGTCGATGCCAGATTCCAAGCCAAGAGCATAACTTGGGCTGACAGACACGCGGTCGCTGCAGCTTAATTAGGCAGCGAGGGCGTAGTCACGCTGAGAGGTCTTCTCTGCGTTTATTGTATTTGTAACGCCGCTTACGGTGGCCGTTACCTTACACCGGCACGCTTCCCCTGGCTCAACAGACGAAGTCGAAACCAAATCAACCCCGTTGTCAGGGAAACCCTTGTAAGCGATCAGAATACACCTGTTTGTTGGCTATGTGCAAGCTTGTGCAAGCTTAGGACTATACAACCCGCAGAGCATACTCGCTCTTGCCTGCGACCACATGCAGATTCGTAATTTCGTTAGCATGAACCAATGCGCACGAAACTTTTCCTCGCTTCTTCGCTAACCACCACCCTATTGCTAGCAGCATGTGCGGGACCAGACAGTTCCAGTGAAAGCCCGGCAACAACAGAGTCAACTGGAACAGCCGAGGTAGCCGAAGCAACTCGAGCAACCGGGGCAAGCTCTGCAGAAACTGCGCCTGCAGATTCCTCATCTGACGCGCAACGAAGCCAGTTCCCCACCGCAGAAAATGACGCGGCGAAGCTGTTGGAAGGCATGACGGTCAGCAATCTCGTCGACAAGAAATCGCAGGAGACCGCGCATAAGGCACTCACCGATGCAGGTGTGCCACAGGAAAGTATCGACGGTTTCTTCCGGCTTGTCGACGAATACAATCACGCCGTTCCGACCGGCAGCCTCATCAACGACGGGTTCACCGACTACGGAACGCAAGATCCAGACTATGACGTTGAGGCAATCACCACGGCCTGGCAGCAGCATCACGCCAATTATGCAGGCACGAACTGCCGAATCAACACCTTTACGCTGGCAGATTCCCTGTTCACCGTCAGAAACCAGGACAACCCGAACGAGTCTCTACTGTTTATCGACCAGGAGTCGCTGAACAACGCGCCAGTAGAAATTCTGGATGAGCAAGAGCGCCGCAAGTTCGCTGCGTTCTATAGCAATATCTCAACGACGACAGATCAAGACCCGGCACAGCACATCGCCGATATCCAGGCACATTTCAACGAGCGTGGCATCGAATTCGCCGAGACCGACGCCCGAGTGATCTCAATGTTTTCGCACGACACGCTCACTGACCCGGCGACACTATTCATTGGGCACACCGGCGTCACAGTGCCGCTGGACGATGGCTACCTGTTTCTAGAAAAAATCGCCTTCGATATGCCGTACCAAGCCATCACCGTGCGGGATATGCAGCAGCTCAACGACTATTTAATGCACAAATACGACGATGGGCCAGCCCTAGAATATGGCCGACCCATCATCTTCGATAACGACGAAGTCATCGGCGGTATGCGCTTCGCCAAGCGCTAATACCCGGGTTCGCTAACCCAGCTAGGCACAAGACGAATTAGTCAGCAACGTCGGCTAGTCTCACAACATCTTCCGGAATGGCCCGGTTAGCAGAGAGTATCGGTGTTTTTATCCCCGTTGACGTATTGCTGCAGCGCATATGTGATCGCAGTAACGTATTCGGTAGCACCAATCGGATCCGGGTGGATACCGTCCTCGCGCAACGCCCCTGGGGTGTGCATCGCGTGAGTGCACCAGTCCGCAATATACACATTGTCATAGGTCTTAGCTGCCTCAATGATTTGCTCGCGGGCGCGCGGCATCCAGGATCGGTCACCATATGGCAGAACCATAACGACGGTGCGGTCTTCGCCCATAATCTCCATCATCGAAGCAATCTCGCCCGGATGGGCCTCGCTATTGGTCCCGAATCCGAGGACCACCGTGTCGCGCAGCAGTCCTTGCGAGGCCAGAGATGATGCAACCTGGATGCCGACTCCCCATGCCCGGGAGACATCCGCATCAACATAAATGCCTGGGTATTCTTCGTTCAACGCCATCAACGATGCCAGCATCACCGAATCACCGATGGCGGTAATTTCATCACCGGCGGGCATGCTGCGATCGGAAACGTCTTCCTTATTTGGCTTGTCCTTCGATTTCTCACGATCGCTAGAACTGCCCGTGGAGCTGCTATCGTTGCTGCTTTTCTCGCCGTCGCTCTTCTCAGTATCTATCTTTTTGGCATCCCCGGTTTCAGCATCGCCAGCTTGCTTCTGCATCTCCTGGCGTTGCTGCCGGTTGTGCTCAGCAAGCGCATCCAAATCTTGCTCCAGCTGCGTTTTATCTGATGAATTCACCACCGCGTAGGCAGTTCCGCTCACCGAGCCAACGGTAAGCACGAGCCCGGCTATCCAAGCAACAGGCGCTTTGGGCGAAGCCGTAGCGGAAGCCGAAGCCTTGCGCGGACGGTGCGCCCAGATAACTGCGAAGACTGTGCCATAGCCCTTGCGCCGGAAAGGGTTTTCTATCCAGCGGTAGCTCAATTCCGATAGCCCTAGCGACACTGCCACAGCTAAAAGCCCCCACCAGACAGCATGTCTGTCCAGTGTCTCCTCTGGCGCCAGCTCGCGGATAATCATTATGACCGGCCAGTGCCACAAGTAAATGGAAAACGACCGCTGCCCCAGATAACGCATCAGCGGGAATTCGAAGATCCACCGCAGCGGAGCGACTTCATAGACCACTGCGTAGATCATTCCGGCGCCTGCCAGACTCGTGATAAACAATCCGCCCCAATACGGGAAATTGCCATCATCGGCCATGAAAAATAACTGGACTACATAGATCGCAGTAGCACTTACCCCGATCAGTGCGGCCAAGAACCGCGCTCGCGCAAGCTCTAGTACAGGCCAGGAATCACGTGTCGGATCAGCTTTGCTGGTGGTCAGCAACATCGCCAATACGGCTCCGATCAGCAAGCCAAACGCATGAGTATCGGTGCCGTAATACACACGAGTGGGATCAGCATCCGGGGAATAGACCACCGCCATGGCAATCGCCGAAGCTACCGCCGCCAGCAGCGATGCCAGCGCAATATGCAATCGCTTGCGCGCACCCCACACGGCCAGCAACGCGAACAATGCTAAAGGCCACAGCACGTAGAACTGCTCTTCTACTGCCAGTGACCAATAGTGCGCAAAGACTTCGACCTCGTTATCAGCAAAATACGAGGCCGACGTAGCGATCTGAGTCCAGTTGCTGACGAAAAACAGTGAACCCAAAAACTGCGTCCGGATATTGACTGCAAAATCGCCCCCAATAACACCGACGATCGCGGTGCAGACCACAAGCACAACGACCGCCGTCGGTATGATCCGGCGCAGGCGACGTATCCAGAAGTCCTTCAGATTTACGGTTCCGGTCGTGTCATATTCCCGCAACAGCAACGAAGTGATTAAAAACCCCGAAAGCACAAAAAACATGTCAACGCCCAGATAACCGCCTGGTAACACGTCGCCAAAAAAGTGGTAAGCCACAACCGCTGCCACGGCTAAACCACGCAGACCATCAAGGCCAGCGACTTGCCGTAATCGAGCACGAGTTTTAGACATGAGCTCCAGCCTTTTGCGCCATGCACGCCGTTAAGTAAACATAATTCACCGGAACAACCTCACTCCCAACGAAAATTACTAAACGTTGATGCCCTTCACACGACGTCCCAGCTCTCGAGAGACTTCACGGTTGATGTCGCGGCGTTTAATGTCCTCACGCTTATCGCGGTTCAATTTACCTTCCGCGAGCGCGATTTCACACTTCGCTCTTCCATCTTTGAGGTATACCTTCAGCGGGATTAGCGTGCGGGAGCCATCGCGGACCTGCCCCATCAGCTTGTCGATCTCTCGCCGGTGCAGCAACAGCTTGCGGGTACGCTTCGGTGAGTGGTTCGTCCAATGCCCCATGGAGTATTCCGGGATGTGCAGGTTACGCAACCAAATTTCATTTTTGTCCAAGGTGGCAAACGCGTCGACAAGAGAAATCTTTCCTTCGCGCATGGCTTTAATCTCCGTACCTACCAGCACCATTCCGGCCTCGTAGGTATCGAGAATCTTGAAATCGTGGCGTGCCTTGCGGTTGGTTGCCAAGACCGCCGAGTTGGCCGCCACCGCGTTCTTTTTCGCCTTATTTCCCTTTTTCGCCATAATAAATGCAATCCTACTAGCTTTACTTCCGCACGTAAGAGCGCAACGTGATATACGCGGTAACCCCAGAAAAAGCCATGCCTACAACTGCCACAGTCGGGAAACTAGCCCAGATATCGCGCGTACGGATCGGAGCAATCAACTGCGCCTCATAAAGCCCCGCCAATGAGGGATCCACAATCATGAATTTCGCTGCAAACAAACCAGCCCCGGCAACAACAGCACCGAGCAAGGTAGCCAACATCGCTTCAATAACAAACGGCGCCTGCGTGTACCAGCGGGAAGCCCCCACTATGCGCATAATTCCGATTTCTTCGCGACGGTTGAAAGCCGCAATTTGCACCATGTTGGCGATCAAGAAAATCGCAGCTACCGCTTGCACAATAGCCAAAATAAACGTCGCATTCCGAATGGTGTCCAAATTATCCGTGGCCCCACGGACGTCTTCTACCTGATCAATGACGCCATCCACCTGCGGAAGATCGCGAATTGGATCCAGCGGGCTGGTATCGGTCGGGTCAGCCAAACGGACATGCAGTGCAGCGGGCAGCGCGTCCGGCGAAGTCTCTTCCACCAACACTGGGTCGGTTTCACCGAAAACTTCCACAAACCGTTCATAGGACTGCGCTTGCGAGCGGAAAATCACCGATTCCACGCCATCTTCCGACTCCAAAGCTTGTTTAACCTCGCTACATTGTTCCGAGGTGCAGTCTTCATCATTCGCCGAAACTTCTTCATTCAACTGGACCATTACCTCTACACGCTCGAGATAGATGCCCTTGGTATCCGAAGCCATCATCGAAACCAACACCCCTGCGGTGACCAGGCTGAGCGAAATCGCAGTCGTCACAATCAGCGCAAAAGCCATGGTGAAGTTGCGGCCCAAGCCCTTGAATGATTCTTTGAGCACAAAACTCAGTTTCATATATTTCTCCTGCCCCTGCGGGCTCTCGTTCCTAGCGCGCTTGCCTACCGCGATTCGCCATATACACCGTGAGCTTCATCGCGCACGATCTTGCCGAGGCTCATTTCGATCACGCGTTGACGCATGTCGTTAACCGTGCGTGCGTTGTGCGTAGACATAACGACGGTAGTACCCTTGGCGTTAATCTGCCGTAACAGCGTCATGATCTCGTCTGCGGTGTGCGGGTCCAAGTTGCCCGTCGGCTCGTCGGCAAGCAACAACAATGGCCGGTTTACAAATGCGCGGGCAATGGCGACACGCTGCTGTTCACCACCTGAAAGCTCATTCGGCATCCGGTTGGCTTTGGCATCCAGCCCAACCATTTCCAATGCTTCCATGGTGCGCTTTTTAATGCGCTGTGGCCGTTCGCCAATGACCTCCAGTGCAAAAGCCACATTGTCGTACACGTTTAGTTTGCTGAGCAGACGGAAATCCTGAAAAACGTAGCCAATGCGCTGCCGCAGTTTGTTAATTTCGCTGCCTTTCAGCTTGTTGACGTGAAAGTCTGCGAAATGGATATCACCTTTGGTCACGTTGGTGTCCCGGATGAGGAGCTGCAAAAACGTTGATTTTCCTGATCCGGACGGACCGATCAGGAACACGAATTCACCTTTCTCGATCTGCAAATCGATTTCATCCAGCGCGGGACGTGTTGACGTCGCGTATTCTTTGGAGACTTTGTCGAAAGTGATCACACGTAACACTCTAGCCCCAACCGTGTACCTCGGGTGCTAATGTCGCAGCCCCTGGACAAGTTTCCCTCAGTCCAGATATCGTGAGACGGATCACCAACCAGGTGGTTTCAGAATCATCTCAGAAAACCGGCAGTCAGACCAACCACAGATTGGCCACGCAATGAACACTACTGCTCCTCATAAAAACGCCACAAAGAAAAAAGAAAATCAGACTGCCGCCGATAGCGGCGACAAGACAACTGGATCCGCGGGAGGGTTCCTCGGGCTGATTGAAAAGATCGGCAACAAACTACCAAACCCATTCTGGCTCTTCGTCATCCTTGCCGGCATCGTCGCGTTGTCCAGCTGGCTTGGATCCACACTGGGAATGAAAGCAACCCAGCCTGATTCCGGGGAAATCGTTGCAGTTCAAAATCTGCTGACAACCGAAGGTATCCAACGCATGGTTACCGAGGCTGTCGATAACTTCACCAGCTTCCCGCCGTTGGGCGTGATCCTGACAGTGATGCTCGGTGTAGCTGTTGCGGAACATTCCGGACTGCTCAGCGCCCTGGTGCGGTCCATGGTCGCCAAAGTCGGGCCAAAAGTCTTGACCTTTACGCTAGCTTTGGCCGGTGTCACCGGTTCCGTAGCGTCCGACGCGGTTTATGTCATTTTGATTCCGCTAGGCGCAATGTCTTTCCACGCCCTCGGACGCTCTCCCATTGTGGGCGCGATGGTGGCATTCGCAGCCTCCTCGGCGGGTTTCAACTCCTCGCTCATCCTCAACATCACTGACTTGCTACTAGCAAGCATTTCCACCCCAGCAGCACAGCTTGTCGACGAAAACTACGACGTATCGCCTCTGGCAAATATCTTCTTCGTCATCCCCTCCGCAATCGTGCTCGCTTTGATCATCACGGCTGTCACTGAGCTGTTCGTGAATAAACGTGCACGCGATCTGGTAGATCACGACAAAATTGACTACTCCAAAGTCTCCTTCGACAATGCCGCCGGAGCTGGCAATACATCTGGGGCGGACGAGCCTGCCGACTCTGCCGGCAACAGCGAAGACATCGAAAACAACAGTGACCAGCTCAAGCTCGCTGCCCATGAGAAATCTGGCTTGCGCGCCACCGGCATCGCTTTATTGCTGATGCTCCTGGCATATTTTGCTTTGCTGTTTATCCCCGGCTCACTTCTGGCTGGACCTGACGGGGAAATCATGGATTCACCCCTGATCCGCGCTATCGCAGTTCCAATCGCCGGCATGTTCTTCCTGTGCGGCATTGTTTACGGCCTGGTAGCCAAATCCATCACCAGCTCTGCTGATATCCCAGATTTCATGGCCGCCGGTTTAAAAACCATGCTGCCCATGATCGTGCTGTTTTTTGCGGTAGCACAGTTTTTAGCTTGGTTCGAATGGTCTAACCTCGGCGTCTGGACCGCGATTACTGGTTCTGAATTACTCGAACGCGCAGATCTACCACCAATTCTGCTTTTTGCCGGCGTTGTTGCATTAGTAGCGCTACTGAACCTATTCATCACTTCAGGCTCAGCGCAATGGGCGCTGATGGCACCAGTCCTCGTCCCCATGCTGATGTACGTCGGTACTGCACCAGAAGTCACCCAGATGCTGTTCCGCATCGGGGACAGCCCGACAAATATCATCACGCCGATGTCGCCATACTTTGCGCTGGCACTCACCTTCTTGCAGCGCTACTACAAGCGTTCCGGAGTAGGTACGCTGATGTCGCTGGCGCTCCCCTACTCAATCGCAATGATCATTGGCTGGTTTATCTTCTTTCTGATCTGGTATTTCCTGGGCATCCCGCTGGGGCCAGGATCACCGATGGAATATCCTGCCAACTAGTCCGCAGCAGCGTCATCGCTGCTTGTCTCCCCTGCATCCGACATACGCCAACGGATGGCAGCTTCTAAGAAGCCATCCAAATCACCATCAAGTACCTTGCCCGGGTCCCCAACTTCATGGTTGGTCCGTAAATCTTTCACCATCTGGTACGGGTGCAGGACATAAGAACGCATCTGGTTACCCCACGAAGCATTTCCTCCCGCGCCGAGCGCATCCAGCTCGGCGCGTTCTTCTTGCCGCTTGCGCTCCAACAATTTCGCTTGCAGCACACGCATGGCTGAGGCTTTGTTTTGAATCTGAGATTTCTCGTTCTGACAGGTCACGACGATTCCAGTAGGTAGGTGCGTCAGACGAACCGCCGAGTCCGTAGTATTCACCGACTGGCCACCCGGCCCCGAGGAACGATAGACATCAGTGCGGATCTCAGAATCCGGAACCTCGATGGAATCTGTTTGTTCTACAACCGGCAGCACTTCGACTTCGGCGAAAGAGGTTTGCCGCCGCGCCTGGTTATCGAACGGCGAGATTCGCACCAAACGGTGTGCGCCTTGTTCTACCGACAGGGTTCCATACATGTACTGGCCGTGCACAACGAAAGTCGCAGACTTAATACCGGCTTCTTCAGCATAGGAGACATCATAAATTTCGACTTTATGGCCCTTCCGCTCCGCCCAACGGATATACATGCGCATCAACATTTCGGCCCAATCTGCAGCGTCCACGCCACCGGCGCCGGAACGGATACTGATCACAGCTTCCCGCTCGTCGTATTCTCCCCCCAGCAGCGTGGTGATCTCCATCGCGTGGATATCTTCTTGCAACCCCGCTAATTCTTCATCGGCAGCGAGCATGGCCGCCTCGTCTCCACCTGCGGCGGCTTCTTCGTCGGCAAGCTCGTACAACACCGGAATATCGTCAAGACGCTGACTTAGGTCGGACAGCTTACGTAGTTTCGCCTGATTAGCCGACAATTCTGAGGTGATCTGCTGTGCATGCGCAGGATCGTCCCAAAGACTCGGATCAGCAGCTTTATCCTCTAGCTCACGCACCCGTTCTTTGAGGTGCTCCGGGTCCACGACCTGCTCGATTGAGGCCAGCGTGGTGGTGAGCTCTTTGACTACAGCTGCTTTATCCGATCGCATAACTTTCCAGCCTACTCAATGATTCTGGTTGCTCAATCATGCTGGCTATTCACTCATGTTGGTTGCTCAACTGCTCAACCCAACACGCTGCAGTAAACAACAGAAAAACTAGCAATAACCAAAAACAACGCAGATCAGCAACGTTGGAAACCGAAATTTTCCGTTGCACGCTTTTCAGGCAAAATAGATGATATGAATTCGCCTGCTGATTCTACGTCCGATTCCACTTCCGACGCGCACTCCGCTCACGATCCACAAGTGGAACTCGATAAAGCCATCGACGCCACCGCCAAAGCTTTCATGGTTGCCCACGTCAGCGATGATGACGGACAACTGGCCCAGGCGTTAGTTCTCAACGCCGGGCGCATTGCCTGGCGCTTGCGGGAAAAGGGCTTGGAACAAGACACCAAGACCTCAATCTCGGATGTAGTGACCAATGCAGATCGTGCAGCCGAGCGTTTTATCGCCGCGGTATTAGAAGGAATCCGGGCAGAAGACGGCATCGTCGGCGAGGAAGGCACCCAAACCCGCAGCCGCTCCGGGCGTAATTGGGTCATTGACCCAGTCGACGGGACCTACAACTTCGCTTCCGGTTCAGACTACTGGTGTTCCGCGCTGGCTTTAGTACGCGGAGCTGTAGATGATCCAGACGAGATTATTGCTGCTGCCGTGCACCGCCCAGCAATGGGATATACCTGGTTTTCCGGATCCGGGCTACGCACGACTCGCGATGGCAAAGAACTAGCGCCGATCGACGATCGTACTCTGGACAAATCTTGTGTGGGCACCTATCTACACCCGACCTGCATGAACAAGGAACCTACCCAACGCGCGTGGCATTCTGTGCTTAGCAACGTCGCCACTCTACGAATGCTTGGCGCAGGATCTGTCGATCTGGCGTCGGTCGCTGATGGCACTCTGCACGCTTGGATGCAGCATTCGGTTCCTGCTTGGGATTGGCTCCCAGGGAAAGCACTGGTAGAAGGCGCAGGCGGGGCCACCGCGATCCAATTTGCAGGCGGGGTTCGCTGGCACATCGCAGGAAATCAACGCACCGTCGCGGAAATCGTGGACATACTGAAAGGCACCGACCATGACTAACCCAGTCTCGGAATCCCGTGTGGAAACCAGCACCGGCTCCGCCTACGCCGAAGACCTCGCACTCGCACTTGAGCTCGCCGATCGCGCGGATGGCATCACGCTGCACCGTTTTAACTCCGCCGACCTGCGCGTGCAATCAAAGCCGGATATGACGCCGGTCAGCGACGCCGATATTGCCTGCGAGGAGATGCTACGCGAACAATTGGGCGGCGCCCGCCACAAAGATGCCATTCTTGGCGAGGAAATGGGTGGCACCCCGGTCTTTTCTGGACGACAGTGGGTCATCGACCCCATCGATGGCACCAAAAACTACGTTCGTGGCGTCCCCGTGTGGGCGACGTTGATTGCTTTGCTTGTCGACGGCGAGCCTGTCGTCGGAGTTGTCTCTGCCCCAGCTCTAGGCCGACGGTGGTACGCGGCCAAAGACCACGGTGCTTTCCGACGCGTATTTGCCGGTGAACCGGATCCATTATCGGTTTCTGAGGTGCGCGATTTAGGCGACGCGTCAATGTCGTTTTCTTCTCTGGCCGGTTGGCAGGAACGAGACAAGCTCAACGACTTCGTGGAATTGAGTGACAAAACCTGGCGACTGCGTGGATTTGGTGACTTCTGGTCTTACTGCCTAGTAGCCGAGGGGGCAGTCGATGCCGCTGCGGAACCAGAAGTATCGCTGTGGGATTTAGCAGCGCTGGACATCATCGTGCGTGAAGCCGGTGGGAATTTCACCAGCCTTGATGGCAAGCGAGGCCCACACGGCGGCTCGGCGGTGGCCACGAATGGTCACCTGCACGAATCCGTGTTGGGCCTTCTGGGTTAATACAGACTGGGTGAGCCAAGCAAGATCTTGTGTTGCCACGCCACTGCGCGGTGCGGTCTTAAGACTGCACCGCCTTTAGTTTTCCGGCAACTGGAAACCGGCTCCTACCCCACCCCGTGCATTGAGATCAGCAAAAAGGGTGTTGGCATCAGTAGCCATGGTTGGTACATGCACGAACCCTTGCAATGGGCTCCGGCAGGATAGATCCAGCCCGGTCGGATTCGCACCACCAGAAATCACTCCTACCAAGCGGTTGCCAGTCAGGAGCGGCCCACCGGAATCTCCCAGGCTCGCGCATACCTGATTGAACTGAATACCCTGAACCGCACCGTAGTGAATACCGCAGGTATAACCAGTGGCCACGCCGTTCTTGCACACTTGTTCACCGAAATGCGGGCCATCTGCTATCTCGTCGATGGTGACATTGTTATAACTGCGCGTGACCTCAGCATTGGAACCAAATTCGATCACAGAATAGTCGTGCCGCTCATTGGAAGCGACGATGGTACCGGAATTACCCACTTGCCAGGAGTCACCCGAGGCAACATATTCGCCTTCTCTACCACAGTGTCCGGCAGTAATACCTACCTTGCGGCCTTGTGCATCAGTGCCGGCAACCGCGAGCGTGCAGACTCCTGAGTCACCGACAAATAGCGGCGTACCTGGGCCATACAACGATTTTCCCTGTGCGAGGTATTCATTTGATTCTTCCGGAATACGGGGCGCATCAAACCAAGATCCGGGAACTCGGTGCAAAATGAAATCCTCGGTGGGCTTGCCCGCCAGGATCTTCGACAGCGGGTCATTAACCCAGCGCATATTAGGATCCACTGCCGGGTTTTCGATAATCGCCGGGCGCTCGCCGATGCCGTCATAAGCTGTGCCTGAAGCTGTGCCGACGCTTGCACCTGTGTCTGCGTCGACAGCTGACTCGTCGACATGAGATTCGTCGGCAGCGTACGCATTACCAGAGGTTTGGCGGGTGGAAATCTGTTCAACGGACTTTGACTCGTTTGCCGACGCCTGCGGGCGCTGCGGGCTCCGGTGCTGAGGTAGCACGCTGGCGATCTGCTGGTCGATAGCATCGGTGATCTCTCGGTCTAGCTCCGGGGTTTGAATCCCCCACTGCTGCAACTGGCCACGGGCGTTATCGACGAATCCGGCAGAATCAACCATTGGACCTTCTTCGATGGTCTTGCGGACCTCGTGATACGCCCCGGCGCGCTGATCCCAAGGTTCGGCGTGCGCGGTGGCAGCTCCTGTTACTAGGCCGGTCACACACGTTGCCGCAGACGCAATGATGGCGGTGAACTTCCGTTTCCCGCTACTGCGCGTGTTCACCGACTGTGTGCTTGTCTGCTGTGCTTCACGGTATTGTGCTGCTCGCTGCGCCGCTGGTCGTCCTCGCACGAATCATCCTCTATTCTGCTCGCTCAGGGTAATTCTTTTCTGCCTCATGGTGTCATGCTCATGGTGGCATGGAGTTCCAGTAATCTGGTGGGAATTAATCAGGTCGTTGGATGATAGTTACCAAACGTTTATTACCTGTGAGCGCGAGCTGGGAGAACACTTTTTGTTCACTGCACGCACCACCCCCATACGTGCAGTTAGTCCACGATCTTTTCCGGATCACCGAGCCGCTCGCCAAGCCCCACCAGCACAGCAAAAACCGCAGCCAAAGCCAGCGAAACGCCTGACCAGAACGGGTACAACTTGGGCCCAGCTGCCTTCGCTAACAACGCGCCGAGAAACCCGCCCAGAGTGTTGGAGAGGAGATCATCAGTAGAGCTTCGTCCGATAGAAAATGCGTATTGTGCTATTTCGATACTGAAACTGCACAGCGCAGCCAGTACGGCGACTTTCCATACGCTTGCCCACCCAGTCCGCGGTCCACCGCGCACTCGGTTGCTTCCCCCGCGCGAACTTCCCATGGAAAGCACGATAAACAACAACGCACCAAAGGGAATGAATAAAGCGGTATTACCACCATATTCGAACACACTGAGGAACCAGTTCGATGACGAGCGCCAGACATCGAGTGGTTCCAGAATGATTTCACGCACCCGTTGGTTGTCTGGGTCCCAGAGATAACCGATCTGATAGAAGCTTTTCAGCAAAGTTAAGGCAATGATAACTACCAGCCAAGCTAGAAATGCGATTCGGTGCAGGTTTTTCATTAGTCGTTATTGCCGTTTTCTGGGCTGCGGGCGGAAATCTGCGATTGTTGCAGCTGTGCTGAGTGCCCGCGCAAAGCTTCCAGCCCTGTCGTCGCCAAGGGAATTTCTTCCCGGCGCATTGCTTCGAGCACCGCGAAGATCACTGCATCGGTGGCCTCGCGGGATTCTAGCCGCGTGGACCCAGACCAGAATAATAATTCGAGGCTGACGGTTTCGGTGCCGACTTCGAGGTAATACGCAGTTGGTGCAGGATCGTGCAACACGCATTCCACCGAATCCATCGCTGCAATCGCGGTGTTTTTGGCTTTGGCGAGATCAGCGTTGGTAGCTATATCAATCACCACCCGGGCACGGATGGTTTCAAATCCGGTCTGCACGATGACTTCTCCCGAATGCATGAGCGTATTCGGGATAACGACGAGCTGGCCGTCGAAACGTCTAATGCTTGTGGAACTGAGGTAAATATAAGTGATGGTCCCGGCGTTATCACCCACCTGCACCTGATCACCGACGCGGAATTGATCACGCGCGAGGATCATGATGCCAGCAAACATGTTGCCCAGCACCGTCTGAAAGGCAATACCGGCAGCGATGGAAACAACACCAATGCCGCCGAGAATATCAACCGGGTTAATCGAGGGAAAAACCACCGTCATGGCGGCAGAAAAGGCCAGCACGGCGATGATCCAGAACACCAAACGGCCAAACACCCTGCGTGAACTGTGTACTCTACCGCGTGCTCGCAAATAAAGGCGTGTGATAGCAGTTGCAACGGCTGCGATGACAAGACCAATCAGCAGCGTAATAAAACCGCGGAATACCCCATCCCACGTAATAGTGCGGATGAGTTCTTCACCAGGTGCATTCACGCCGAGTCCATTCACACTTCACTATCTTAGAAGCCATGAGCTTAGAAAATCGAGTAACTAATCCCGACGGATCCATCACGGCGGTTCCTGTTGCCAGCTATCCGGTGCGTAAGCATGAGATCCTCTTATTCCGTGTCTTCGACGTGCGCGGTGAACAGGGCGGTGAGGGTACGGCACGCCCGGCAGCGTTTTCGGTGCTGGCCGACCGGCTGTGGCCGCGCGGGATCAGCAAAGAAGATCTGCAGCCAGACCTGTGGGAGAAACAGCTGTGCCCGTCGAAAGAACTCCGGGAAGAGTTCCACGACGGGCTGTCTTTCGACGAATTCAGCCAGCGCTACAGGTCCGAGCTAGACCAGCGAGCTGCCAATGGCGAGCTTACCGACGCCATGACGACCTTGTCTAAAGCAGCGGGGCAAGGAAATATCGCGCTACTGTTCGCCGGCAAGGACACTGAGCACACCCATGCTCGTGTCCTGGCGCAATGGTTGGTGGAAGCAGTCAGTGCAGACGCAGATTCTTAATTCACGAATTGCGTATTGCGTGTTGTTCCACACGCCTGAGCTTTAGTCTTCGCGGGACTTAAATGGGGTCGGAATCCGCACACCGCGCTCTTCTGCGACTTCATTAGCCCGGTTGTAACCAGCATCGACGTGGCGGATCACACCCATCGCAGGGTCGTTGGTCAACACAGCTTCCAGCTTCTTCGCGGCCAGCTCCGTACCATCAGCGACCGTGACCTGGCCACAGTGGATGGAACGGCCCATACCAACGCCGCCACCGTGGTGCAGGGACACCCACGTGGCACCGCCGGAGGTTGCGGTCAGCGCGTTGAGCAGCGGCCAGTCAGCAACAGCGTCGGTACCGTCCAACATGCCTTCGGTTTCGCGGTATGGCGAGGCTACCGAACCAGAGTCCAAGTGGTCACGGCCAATAACGATCGGCGCTTTGACCTTGCCTTCTGCTACCAGCTTGTTGAACAGCAAACCTGCCTTGTGGCGCTCGCCGTATCCCAACCAGCAGATACGTGCTGGCAGGCCTTCAAATTCCACGTATTCATCGGCAGCATCCAGCCAGTTGTGCAGGTGCTCGTTTTCTGGGAACAGTTCCTTGATGGCCTGGTCGGTGACCTTGATATCCTCTGGATCTCCGGAAAGCGCCACCCAGCGGAATGGTCCCAGCCCTTCACAGAACAATGGCCGGATATATGCCGGGACGAAGCCTGGGAATTCAAATGCGCGATTATAGCCAGCATGTCGGGCCTCGTCACGAATGGAGTTGCCGTAATCAAAGACTTCAGCACCTTCATCCTGGAATTCGACCATCGCTTGCACCTGAGCCGCCATCGATTCGCGTGCTTTCTTGGTAAAAGTCTGCGGGTCAGCCTTCGCCTCGCGGTGCCATTCGTCGACTGAGTGCTCCACCGGCAGGTAGGACAACGGATCGTGCGCGGAAGTCTGGTCTGTCACAATGTCGACTGTGAGCTCGCCTGCGCGGTGTCGCTTGAGCATCTCTGGGAAGATTTCGGCAGCATTGCCGACGACACCAATGGTCAGCGCGCGTTTTTCTGCTTTGGCCTGGTTAGCCATCTCGATGGCTTCATCCAGCGAGGTGGTGACCTCATCCAGGTAGCGCTTGCCTTGTCGACGTTTCAAACGGGTCTCATCAACATCGGCAATGATGCACACACCACCATTGAGTTTGACGGCTAGCGGCTGCGCACCGCCCATACCGCCGCACCCACCGGTCAAAGTCAGGGTTCCAGCCAAGGTGTCGTTGAAACGCTTGGTGGCAACCGCAGCGAACGTTTCGTAGGTACCCTGCAAGATTCCCTGGGTGGCAATATAGATCCAGGAACCTGCGGTCATCTGGCCGTACATCATTAGGCCTTCAGATTCCAGCTTGCGGAAGTGCTCCCAGTTGGCCCAGTCACCCACCAGGTTGGAGTTAGCAATCAGCACACGTGGAGCCCATTCATTGGTACGCAGCACGCCGACAGGCTTACCGGATTGCACCAGCAAGGTCTCATCAGATTCCAGGTCCTTAAGCACATCAACGATGGCATCGAAGGATTCCCAATTACGGGCAGCTTTACCAGTACCGCCATAAACCACGAGATCTTCCGGACGCTCTGCAACCTCGGGGTCCAGGTTGTTCATCAACATGCGCAGCGGAGCTTCCGTCTGCCACGATTTTGCGGACAATTCGGTTCCGCGTGGGGCGCGAATTTCACGGGGTTGCGACATAGTGGTGGGTATCCTTTCACTCAAACACTTCGTTCTTGCTGTTTAATTTAGAAGTTTTCTAGATCACAAAACAGGGACTTGCCGACGGTTATGTCTGAAATACGAGACGGATATGTGCCGCGGGTTATCCCGGATTGCCATACATGCGTGATGAAATGTCGCGCGCAGCAGAACTCAGGTGATCTCGTAATTGTTCGAATTGCCCAGCACGCAAGCTATCCACCGGATACGTCACTGCCAACGCCGCCGCGGGACGCTGCAAATGATCCAACACCGGCACCGCAACACTGGCCTGCCCCCTGCTTACTTCTTGCACTTCCACATCAAATCCGCGTTCGCGGACGTCGGCAAGATGTTTTTGAAACGCTCCCCAACCTTCTGCCGCATCCGATGCCGAGTAAACCGCACGATATTCCGTTTCCGGCAAGTGCGCGAGCATAGCTCTCCCCGAAGCCGTGCCCACCGCTGGCAAGCGGACCCCCACCTGACTAATCAACGACACCGCCCGCGCAGCACGCGTTTCCTGCAAATACACAATCTCAGTGGCAGACAAGCGGGATAAGTGCCCCGATCCGCCTGCCAAACTGGCGGCTTTATCCAGGTATTTCTGACTTAATCGCACCAAAGGCTGCTGGGTCGTATAGGCATTTGCCATGGAATACGCAGCCAGGCCGAGACCATAGGTGCGTTCACCAGAAAGGTGGACAACAAAGCCAGCCTCGACCATCTCCGATAACAGGTGGTATGTGGTCGAACGCGGAATACCCAGTTCACGATGGATGCGCGCTGCGGAAATCGGCACATCGATGGTAGAAAGCAACCGCAAAATATCTAGCGTGTGGCGTGCTGCAGGAACCTGCGGGGAATTCATGATTTTCAGACTAACGAATGGTGCTACAACAACAAATACGCAATCGGGGTGGCAATGAGAATCGTCAGCGCCACGCGTTCAAACCAGATGATCACGATAGAAGTCAGGGAAATCGGGATACGGGTAGCCATGATGCACGGAATAAGCGCGGAGAAGAAAATGATCATCGAGATAGAGACCACGCCGACGACGAACTTCGCCACCAGATCTTCCGCGCCTGCCATGCTGGCCGCAGGCAGGAACATTTCTGCAATACCAGTGGCCATCGCCTGGCTGGCATCCATGGTTTCTGGCAGGCGCACGACCCAGGCGAACGGGTAGAACAGATAGCCTATCCACTCGAACACCGGGGTGAATCGCTCCAGCAAAATGCCACCCAGGCCAACCGAGAGAATCGATGGCACGATGGCACCAGCCATCTTGACTCCATCCACAAAGCTATCGCGCACCGCCCGCCACAGGCTAGGGGCATTTTCCAGGGTATAAAGAGCCTCATGCCAAGCGGCTTTAAACCGACTCCCATTGACTTCTGCTTCTGGCTCCGGAGTCGCGCCCTCGTGATAATCATCCGGAATACGCGACAACGGCGGAATACGTACGGTGATTGCGGTGACCAGGAAAGTAACGACTAGCGTGACGAAAAAGAACGTGGTCCAAATTTCCATGAGGCCGAGTGCATTAGCGACGATGACCATGAACGCTGCGGAGACCGTCGAAAAGCCCGTGGCAATAATGGCGGCTTCTTTCGCGGTATAGCCACCGCGCTGATAAACGCGGTCTGTGATCAAGATGCCCAGCGAATACGAGCCAACGAACGAGGCCACCGCGTCGATAGCCGAACGGCCCGGGGTTTTCCACAGCGGGCGCATAATCGGCTGCATGAGTACGCCGATAAATTCCAAGAAGCCATAGCTGACCAGCAACGCGAGGAACGCCGAGCCAATCGGAACAATCAACCCGACCGGAGTGGCAATCTTTTCCCAGAGAAATGGCACCATGTCTTCGTCGCCAAGCACCCACGGCAGCGCATCCAACACCGCCAGCACCGCGATAATAAAACCGATAACATTCGTGACGACGAAAATCGCAGCGAGCGTGCCTTCTTTCCAGTTTTGATTATAGATGGAACGAACAGCACCAAAACCGGCCAGAGCCAGGATGATCCACGGAACGATGGCGGGCACACTGTCCCGCACGATCGTAACCATGTGGTCGAGCGGGATCGAGCTTTTGTCTTGGTAGGTCAGTGGGAAGAAAAAGACGAACGCACCAATGGCGCTGTAGACAAACAATCGCCAGATATTTTTCGGGACCGGCGGGTCAGTGTGCCCAACGCTTGGCACGTTGGTGACGTGCTTCGGTTCTGGAATGGTCGGCGACACGGCTATTCCCCTTTGCTCTACAGCTGGACTCGGCAGCTGGTTACTCGTTACTACGTATTCACTGTTTCCGCATCACATACCGACGGTCGTGCGCGATAGATCAACGGAATGAGTGATACCGATAACATTAGGTTTTGTTGAACAGTGTGAGCAAGACAATACAAAGGGTGCGAGTCTGGGATCACAGATTTTCGTAGGCTACGGTGTCGCCGCCAGTGTCATCGCCGTCCGGTTCCAATTGGTGGAATAAATCCAGGCTCCACCAACGATTGGGATACTGTCCCGGACGAGGTTGAAAGCGCGTTGTGGCAACAAGCTGAGTCCCGGGAAATAATGGAAAAACAAGGAAAATGCCTAAAAGTCGCAGTGTCTGAGATATCAGGATTGATATGAAGAACACGCATAGTTTTTCCTTTTTATTGTTTAGACAAGTTCGAAGAAATAGAAGACACCAATAGAAATGAAGACAATGCCAGGCAGAAAACGAACAGCAGGAATTCGGGCCAGAGGCGAATTCACTGCTGCTTTCAACAGCACGGACATCATGAGAAATACCAGCAGAGTCACCACTAGCAGAAGGCCGAGAACCAGGGATTTCTGGCTGAATTCTGTGTAATGGCTCATCATTTGAGTAAAGAAAGAGGTAAAGAAAACCAATGCCTTTGGATTCGAAATGTTGGTGACAAAACCCAATCGAAGCGACTTAGCCCATGTACCGGTCCCTAGCGATCGCGCCGAAGGAATCGATTCTGCCACCACTTGGTCGCTATGATTGCTTGCTGGCCTTGCTGCATCACGGAGAGCCAGAACACCCAATATCACGAGAACCACGCAGCCGACCATCGGTAGCGCAACTCGCAGAGTAGGAACAGCGACCAACAACGCTTCGATACCAACCAGCGAGAGCACTGACCACACTGCTACTCCCAGCGCAGCGCCGAGAGCCGTCCAGAACCCCGCACGCAGACCATACCGCGAGGTTTGCAGGCCGATAGAAATAATATCGGGCCCGGCATCGCCATAACAAGGGCCCAACTAAGAAAATCAGCTAGCACTCTCGTCTCCCTTGGCTCTTGTTGAGCTCCACGCGGTGAGAAAATCAGATATACGAAAAATCCCCAGCAGCGCTAGGCGCCACTGGGGATTCATTGAATATTGGTAGCGGGGACAAGATTCGAACTTGCGACCTCTGGGTTATGAGCCCAGCGAGCTACCGAGCTGCTCCACCCCGCGTCGGATGATATTCAATTCATCTGTCAGCTAAAGGCCTTCACTTTCGTGCACCTTCGCGATCTCTCGCTCACTGACAAGATGTAACTATACATGCCATCGCTAGATATGCCAAATCCCGCCATGCGCTGGGCACACAGCGGGATTATCAACGATCGTAAAGCGATATCTTACTCACGTTGCATCGCTGCCAATCGTGGTATCGCTAGTTCTGCGACTGGTAGTTTTCCACCGCACGGTCCAAGCGATCCAGCGCACGTCCGTATTCCTCGAAGGAACCATCCCGCGCCTTCTCCAGATCACGGAGAGCATCATTAATAGCGTCGACGCCTTGGCCACTAGCTGGCGGGGTTGGACCAGAACGATCCGCAGAATCGCGATCCGAGTCAGCATCTTTGTCGCTGGAAGTCGAAGCACCAGCCTCTGCAGTATCAGCCGCATCAGCATCATCGGAGGAACCACGGGAACTGTCCTCGTCACCATCGACCAGGTCGATATCCTGTGCCGCCTGCGAGTCGATGCCTACCTGTTCCAGCGCCTCACCAATAGTTGGTGCATAACCAATGCGGCCCTTGTAAGAAACCAACACACGCAGCAGCTTCGGGAAGGCCGAATCTTGGTCTTTACGCTCGGCGTAAATCGGCTCCAAGTAGAGGATTTCACCGCCGCCTACCGGCAAAGTCAGCAAGTTACCGTTGTAGAGCTCGTTCGTGCGCTCCCACAGACCACGGTCACCAGCAACCTGGTCAGACGACATCATCGCATCCTGCGCCTGGCGCGGACCTTGCGTCTGCGTATTCGTCGGCAAGACACGCACGGTGATGTCACCGTAGTTTTCCGGATCCGAAGACACCGTCATGTGCGCCGACAGGAATTCACGCTCCAAACCACGGAACGGAGTAACCATCTGGAAGCTGGACTTGTCCGGGTTTTCTGGGTCCGCAGCCATCACGTAATACGGAGGCTGCGGCAACTCCTGGGATTCCGGCTGGGTTGGGTCCAGAGGAACCGACCAGAAAGCATCGTTGGAGAAGTACACGCCTGGGTCATCCACGTGGTAGCGCGCGAGCAAGTTGCGCTGCACCTTGAAGATATCTTCTGGGTAGCGGAAATGTGCACGCAGCTCATCAGAAATCTCGGATTCATCCTTCACGGTGTCCGGGAATACTCCGCGCCACGCATCCAATACCGGGTCTTCGGTATCAAACTCGTACAGCTCCACGGTGCCGTCGTAGGCATCCACGGTGGCTTTCACCGAGTTCCGGATATAACCAATGCGGTCATTGATCAAACGCTGCTCGGTGCCATCCGGGTTCAGTGCGTCGCGAGTGGCCTGCGACAACGACATCTCCGTGCTGTAGGGCATCGCATCCAAGGTGGTGTAGCCATCCACGATCCACTTGATCTTGCCGTCGACCACAGCCGGGTAGGTGTGCGAATCGGTGGTCAACCATGGGGCGACCTTTTCGACGCGGGCACGTGGGTCGCGGTCATACAGAATCTTCGATTCTGCACCAACACGGTCCGACAGTAGGAAGTTCATCTCCTGGTATTTCGCGGCATAGATCGCACGCGTGAACCAGTTGCCAATACCTACCCCGCCTTCACCGGTGTAGGTATACGACGAAGAATCAGTGTCGTATTCCACGTCGTTGCCAGTGCCTCCAACAATTGCGTAGTCCAGACCGTCTTGGGCCGAGGCAATGACCGGGCCGTAGTACACACGCGGCTGATCCACCTTGATGCCGAGTTCTTCAGCATCTTCGTCCTCGGCACGGGAAGCCAAGGTCTGCAAGTCAGAAACCGTGTATACCGGGAAACCACCACGGGTGGAACCAGCGGATTCTGCGGCTTCGTTGATGGTATTGGCTTGCGCTGCTACGAAACCGTTGCCATGGGTGTATACGGTGTGGCGGTTAATCCAAGAACGCTGGTTTTCCCGTAGTGCATTCGGATCCAACTCACGAGCGGCCACCACGAAATCACGCTGTTCCCCGTCGATCTCATAGCGGTCCATGGACAACACATCAGGGAAACCGTAGAAGTTACGCAGTTGTTGTTGCTGGGTAAACGTCGGCGCCAAAATGTCTGGATCGAGCAGACGCAGGTTGGAAATGGTGTTTTCGTCTGCAGCGACGTCGTCATCAGAGACTTCTTCCGCGCCCCAGTTCGTTTCATACTCCACGTTGGTTTCATCGATGTTGTAGGCGAAACGGGTAGCCTCGATATTGCGCTCAATCGATTGCGCTTCTTTCAGCGCGCGGTTCGGCTGCACAGAGAACTGCTCCATCAGCATCGGCCATGCAGTACCAACAGCGATAGAGGTCACCAGCATCAGCACCACGGCCAGGCCAGGGATGCGCAGATCCTTGATCACGACAGCCATGAAGAATGCGACGGCCACCAGCGCAGAAACCACAATCAGAATGATCTTGGCCGGCAAATCTGCATGCAGGTTGGTAAACGAAGCACCAGCGAAAATATCGTGCTGGTTAAACAAAATGGTGTAGCGATCCAAGAAGTAGCTGGCAACCTGCACTAGCATCCACAAACCGGCAATAACGGCTAATTGAATGCGCGCAGGCTTCGATACCGAGCCCTTTACCCCCGCTGCCTGGCTACCAACGCGGATCCCACCCAGGATGTAATAGCCCACCAGCGAGAGCACAAAGCTGATGATCAAAAGCACGCTCAGCGAGGACACCAGAATATTCAACAGTGGCAGGTTAAAGGCATAAAATCCCAGATCCATACCGAATTCTGCGTCTTCACGGCCAAAATCACCGCCGTTTAAAAACAACAGAACCGTGCGCCAGTAGGCCTGGCCCATGAACCCTGCCGCGAGTGCGATAATCAACGGTGCACCATAGAGGAATTTGCGCATCGTCGCAGCAATGGAATCTCGGTACTGGTACACCGGCGAATTGACATCCGCCATCGAGACATCGCTCGGACGGTTCTTCCAGGTAAGCCAGCTAATCAAGAAGGTTACAAGACCCGCGACGATACCGAAGGCGAAAAACAGGATGATGCGGGTGATAATCGCAGTGGTATAAACCCCACGGAAATCAACCTCACCAAACCATTGCCAGTCGGTATACAGTGACACCGCGAGCGGGCCGACCGCGAAGAGCACCACGATAATACCCACGAGCCACGATAAAATTCGCGGCGGTTTACGCAGATTAGTTGACGGTTGGTTAAGGCTGCTAGCCAAGTCCAACTCCTTTAAAATAATCGAAAATGGAAAGCGTTATAGTGATCTAGCTTAGGCAATAGTCGACCGAAACAAAAGCACTAGCCAATCGAAGAAAAAGGACGAATTTCTGATGAATACGCAGCAGATAACTCAGCCAATGCTTAATCGCGCGATGATGGAAGCCGTCGACTTCATTCACCCAGAAGGCTGGGACTGCCCGCCGACGCTTTTCGCCTTGGTGCCCACTAGTTTGCTCGCCCAACACGCAGTGGACGTCGACGACGACTCTCCCCTAACCCTCGTTGTGCAAGATGACCTGCCGAGCAATATTGAACCCGGCTCCGAGCACCTGGCCGACTATGTCTCGCGAGTTATCTGGCCAGACAACGTCGTCGGTGCGGTTTTGGCACAAGAGATCAAGTTCAAGGACACAGCAGATTCACAGAGTTCGAAGCCACGGCCTGCGCGCCTATTTTCCGGCGTGATCCGGGAAGAATTCGCCGCCACCAATAATTCGGATTTCGTGGTCGACGAATTGCTTGTCGACGACGCCGACGACTCCGGCGACGCGCAGACCACAGGAACAGAAGGTATAGAACAGACCTTGCTACAGTTACGCCCTACCGAAGAAGAGCTTGCCGACGCCGGCCCGTTCGCCGAAGACGATATCCAGCTTCGCGGTGGCCCTGGTATTGCTCCTGGTGTTATCGCCGCCTTGCGGCATGGCTTAGACCAAAATGGTAGTGGCGTACTCTAAAGTCTCAATAGTCACAATAGTCTCAACCAGAGATTGAAAGTTTTGCCGAACCCGGGAGTTGTCGTGTCCGCCATCTTTTCTGCTCGCACTTTTCGCAAGCGAGCTGTCACACTCGCAGCCAGTGCAGCCCTACCACTAGCACTCGTGTCTTGCTCTTCCGAAGGCGGCAACTCCGATAATTCGGCACACCCAGGAACCTCCGCCACCACTACTGCTGCAACGTCGAGCAGCACCACTTCGAGTAGCGAAACCACGACCAGTAGCACGTCGACAAGCAATACAACCAACACTGCTTCTACCAGCACTGCACATACCAGCACCACTGGCGCAGAAGGATCTGCTGCAAGCAGCGCCAGAGTCGCGGCAGACAAATCCCCTGCCTCGACCGGAACTTCGACGCAATCTGCACAATCTAGCAACCCCGTAGAACTACCGGAATCAGTAGAAAATGCCTACGAAATTTTCGGTTCCTTGGTTCCACGGTCCTTATTCGAAGAATTCGACACCTGCGAGGCCGTCGGCATGCAAAGCTACTACAACTGCACCGGGGCTTCGGTGGGACAATTCCAATTCACTGAATCAAAATCCAAGGCTGTCTCTACGCTGCAAACGCTAACCGAGCTGCGCACCTCACAGGTCGTGGACGATTCCGGTGACCGTGTCGTCGGTTGGTCCTCGTTGGGTTCCACGGTGATCATCACGGTGGTAAGCACTGAATCCGGCCTGGTTATGCAGCACATGATTTCTGGTGATGCGGAAGAACCAGAGCAAAAAATCAAAGAATTAGGGTTGGCAAACTAGCTAATTCCCCTGGCAGAAATCGGCTTTTATAGCTCCGCCGCGCAGGTCTCGACTTCACCACCGTGGGCAAAGGCATCCATCGCCGCAATGGCATCATCCAGGGTGTCAACTT
The DNA here is from genome assembly GCF_001665955.1 of Corynebacterium sp. EPI-003-04-2554_SCH2473622. Classification (NCBI taxonomy): domain Bacteria; kingdom Bacillati; phylum Actinomycetota; class Actinomycetes; order Mycobacteriales; family Corynebacteriaceae; genus Corynebacterium; species Corynebacterium sp. EPI-003-04-2554_SCH2473622. The sequence continues at coordinate 33,746 of NZ_LZMN01000072.1, forward strand.
TCGCGATAACCATGTCTCCGTGATCGGCGCGAACGGCTTCCGCACAGTTTTCTGTGGGCGCCAAAAACAATTCTGCACCCACCTCGTGTGATTTCGCTACCTTGTGCGCAATCCCTCCAATAGGCCCAACCTTTGAACTAGCAGAGATAGTTCCCGTACCAGCGACGAACTTCCCGCCTGTGAGGTCACCCTCGCTGAGCTTGTCAATCACTGCCAAGGAAAAAATCATGCCTGCCGACGGGCCACCCACATCTTGCAAGTTATACGTGACATTAATGTCAGCATCCGGGACCGAGGTCATGGTAATTCCCAGCAATGCCTCGCCCTTAGCATGTGGATTTTCTAAAAGTTCGACGTCTTCGTCGTGTTTTTCACCATCACGCTCAAACTCCAAACGGATAGTTTCTCCCGGCTTATGCGAACGCACCGCGTTTTGCACATCTTCGGGAGCAATTACCTTGCGACCGTCGACTTTCACTAGTACGTCGCCGTCGGCAAGCTGCTTGGCACCGGCAGAAATGTCCAATACTTGGGCAATTGCTGTGCGCGTCGGAATATCCAAATAGTTCAACGCCGCCACCGTGGCCGCATCTTCCGAAGCCGTAAACGCTGCCTCGTTTTGTTCCTGGAATTGCTCACGATTGGTGCCTGGCGGATAAATTTTCTCGATCGGCACAATCGTGTCACCCGACCCGATCCACCGCCCAAAAGCTTGTGCAACAGTCATATTGGTGCGCACGGAAACCGTCGTCATGTTCAGGTTACCTGCAGGGTTTTCGTCCACCGTAAAATCTTCACCGGCTTCAACAGCAACCACCGGGGTTCCGCTGACCTCACTCAAAGTATTAAACGTGGGGCCTTTGCCTTCAGCGGCATAAGGAACCGCCAAGGAAATATTGGTGCCGGGAATATGGTCCATGCTAACCAATGCACCGAGGATGACCACAGGAATGGCCCCCAACGCAACCGAGCCCAATCCAGGTTTTTTCGTGGTGTCAGCATCGTTCTTCTTGGCAGCATCATTCACGAGTCACAGACTACCCTGTTCGCTGTCAGCGTTGCGATTTCCAGAGCCTGCCACAAGCAAAGCCGCCGACATCTTCTGTAAGTTGGAGACATGACTAACGGATTCGGATTTTCCTTTCCCAACAGTGGCAACGGTGATGACGACGATGACCGTAACCACAACAGGCACGGTGGCGCCGGTGGTCTCGGCGATATGCTGAACCAATTCGGCCAGATGCTATCTGGCATGGGCTCGTCGATGAACAACAGCAGCGACGATTCCCCAGTCAATTACGACATGGCCAAGCGCATCGCCGGCCAGCAAATCAAATCTGCAACAAAAATTTCTACCCAAGACACCAAAGCGGTAGAAGAAGCAGTCCGGCTAGCCGAACTGTGGTTAGACGATTCCACCAACTTGCCGACATCAGAAAACCGGATGGTTGCCTGGAACGCCGAAGACTGGCTACAGCAGACTCTTCCGATATGGAAACGCTTTGTTGATCCAGTAGCCAAGCACATGAACAAGGCCCAGCTGGATTCGATACCAGAAGAAGCCCGGCAGATGATGGGCCCAATGTCGAACATGATGGGCCAGCTTTCCGGAATGAACTTCGGCATGCAGTTAGGCCATGCGTTGGGTGATCTTGCACAACAGGCGCTAACAGGTTCGGACTTCGGCTTGCCGGTTGCGCCGACAGGCACCACAGCGATTTTGCCGCATAACATCCAATCCGTCGCGCGCGATCTCAACGTGAAAGGCCAGGAAGTTTTGGTCTACATCGCCGCACGAGAAGTTGCCCGCCAGCGCCTGTTCAAACATGTACCGTGGTTGAGTGAGCGTCTAGTGTCTTCCGTCGAGGAATATGCAGTGGGCTTAGTTATCGATACCAGCCATATCGAAGAGGCCGCGCGCGATCTGAACCTGGAATCCGGTGACCCGCAAGCAATTCAAAACGCGATGCAGAATCTGCAGGGCATGGACTTGTCCCCTCGGATCACCTCACGCAACACTGCGGCTGTCGCGCGCTTGGAAACCTTATTGGCTCTTATCGAGGGCTGGGTCGAATTCATCGTTGGCGAAGCGCTACAGGACCGTATTCCTTCTACCCAGGCCATGGCCGAAGCATGGCGTCGCCGCCGCGCTTCCGGGGGATCAGCAGAAAAAGCCTTTGAAAAAGTTGTTGGTATTGAACTTAGCGCACCGCGAGTAACCGACGCTGCGGAGTTGTGGCGCCGTTCCACCGTTGCAGTGGGCATCGATCGGCGGGACTCGGTTTGGGAACACCCAGACTTTTTGCCGCAACCAGAGCACTTGGATAATCCTGCCGCATTCATCGATGGTTTATTAGATGACAGTGACGACCAGGAATTCGAGGCCGAGTTCGCGAAGCTGGAAGAGATGCTGCGCAGTGAGGACGTCAAAGAAAACGGCAGCGCTGAAAACAACAGCACTGAAAACAGCGGCGACGGTACCGATTCTGAGGGAACCAACGACCAAGACGGTTCACGCTAATATGGTGTGAGTTAGACCGCACAACTCTCGGGGGGGATTGTATGGGAGACGAGCAACACCGGTTTTACTTCGCGCCCGGTGTGCGCGTTGTCCAACGTGATGAAAATTGCCTACAGTTTGGGGTGGATTCCACCCGCGTGGGCATCATCGAAACCACACGGCCAGAGACATTAGCCACAAGCTTGCATGAACTTCCGCGTCTGTTTAATCGTAAGGATTTTTCCATCGCCAGCCACAGCGCTGGATTAACCCAACCTGCGGCGCACAGTTTATTTGACGATTTGCTGGCCTACGGCATCATTCGTCCAGCGCTATCCCGGCCAGTAATTGTCCTCGGTACCGGGTTTTTGGCAACAATGCTGCGCAACGCACTAACTGATGCCGACTTTCTGGTGCGCTCGCCTTTGCCAGGCGAACCAGAAGAAACCTATCTCAGCATGCAAAACGCCCAAGACAACAATGTTCCAGTGCTCGTGGTTGACCGGTTAGCAGAGACCACCACTATGGCACCGCTATTGTTAGCAATGGCTCGTACCTGGATTCCTGTCTCGTTAATCGATGCCACTGGTGTCGTCGGCCCTATTCATATCAACGCGATGGGTCCGTGCCCACTATGCATGGAGTTGCATCGCACCGACCGCGACCCCACGTGGCACGCTGCAACCCAAGGTCTGCGGTCACATCAGACAAGTCCGGGCAGCACAGCGTCACCAGGCAGCAAAGCAAACAAAGGAAAGAAAATCGCCGACGGCAGTATGCAGCACTTCCCCACTGCAGCTGCGCATTCCACGGTCGCACACGTTATCGTGACTTTGGAGAGCTTCTACGAGCTCAGCCCACCACCCGGGGCTTCTCCACACAGGATTCATCCCGGCCAGCTCTACGAATTAGATCCCTATGCCCGCCCGCAACAGCGCATCGTTGATAACCATCCACGTTGCCCAGAATGTTTTATGCATACTGACGGACGATATCGAGCAAATCCTGCCCAAACAGTTCCGCCTTTTTCTGGCCTATTCCGCTGATCGCATAAAGCTCATCCACCGTGGTCGGCAATGCTTCACTTATTGCCTGCAAAGTCGCATCGGAAAAAATAATATACGCCGGGACCTGTTCTTCCCTGGCTACCCGAGCCCGCCAGCCCCGCAGCTGGCCAAAGAGGTCTTCGTTTCCAGGCGATTCACACTCTGCATGCCTACCCACGACTTTCTCGCCCGGGGTGGTCAAAGCTTCCCTACACACCCGGCACTTTTTCGTCTTCCGCACCCGAGCCGCCGACGGCTCCTCACGGGTACTCTGCGCGACTAGACCATCCAGAAACCTGGTTCGTTTGCGGCTTGCGCGGCCACCTTCTTGCCGGGCAGGCGCCCAGGACAATGCCAGGTGTTTCCGTGCACGGGTAATACCAACATAAAACAGGCGCCGTTCTTCCTCAATCTGTTCATCACCGGCATCAATCGCGTAGCGAAACGGCAATAATCCTTCGGTAAGGCCCGCCAAAAAGACGGCATCCCATTCCAGTCCTTTCGCCGCGTGCAAGGTCACCAACGTCACGCTGTCGACGGCCGGAGGTTGTTTATCCGCGGCTCGGCGGCGCAGCTCACCCAATACGACTTCTAAAGAGTCCGTGTTCCGCAGCTGCACGATATCTTCCACCAGGTCAACCAAAGCACGGAGCAATTGCCAACGCTCACGCTCTTGTGCGCCATCGGGTTCTTGCGTCGAATAGCCCAGTGGCGCCAACGCCGCCCGCGCAATAGCAACAGGGTCCGGTGGCAGATCGTTTTGCAGGTTGGCACGAATTAGCTGCTGCATGGCATCAACGATCACGCGATTTTCGAAAAAGCTCGTGCCACCGCGAACTTGGTACGCAATGCCGGCGTCGGCAAGGGCTTGCTCCAGCACCGCGGACTGGGCATTGATGCGATACAGCACAGCGATTTCTTTAGCTGGGACACCTTGGTCTAGCAACGTGAGGATCTGCCCAGCAATCTCACGGGCTTCCGCTGGGTCAGACTCGAATTCACGAAATATCGGCTCTGGGCCGGGTTCACGCATACCTTGTAACTCCAGGCGTGTGCCAGCGATCCGGCCTTTCGCTGCACCAATCACCTGATTTGCCAAAGTAGTGACCTGCGGGGTGGAACGATAGTCTCTTTGCAGCTTAACGACGTGCGCGTTGGGGAAATGCCGCGAAAAATCCAGCAGATACTGTGGCGTGGCGCCGGTAAATGAATAAATAGTCTGGTTCGCATCACCAACGACGGTGAGGTCGTCTCGATCGCCTAACCAACCTTCCAATACCCGCTGCTGCAACGGCGTAACGTCCTGATATTCATCAACGACAAAAGTGCGGTAACGCTGCCGGAACTCTTCGGCCACGGCTGGAGCATTTTCCATGGCGCCGGCAACGTGCAGTAGCAGATCCGAAAAATCCAGGTGCATGCCTTCGTCGCTGGTTTTCAGCTGCTCGTAGCGCCGGTACACCTCCGCCACTTGTTCCGCGGGCAGCGGTGGAGTGCGGTCAATGCTGTCAACGTATGCGGCATAGCCATCCGCACCCAACAGGCTGGACTTCGCCCACTCGATCTCGTTGAGCAAGTCGCGGATAGTGTCTTTGCTTGGGGTATTCGTTACCGAGCGTGCGGCGCGAGCAACAACGGGAAAGGCGCTGTCCAGAAGTTTCCATTTCACATCACCGGCGATTTGTGGCCAGAAATAGCGCAACTGACGCCGAGCCGCGGCGTGGAAAGTCATCGCCTGGACTCCCCCAATATTCATACTGGCAAGGCGATCACGCATCTCACCGGCCGCGCGGGAAGTATAAGTCAAAGCCAGCACGCTGTTAGTGGTGGCAAAGCCTTGATCAATCAGGTGCGCAATCCGGTACGTGATGGTTCGAGTTTTACCAGTGCCGGCGCCAGCAATGATCGCAACCGGACCCCGCGGTGCCGTAGCAGCCGCACGCTGATCGTCATCCAACACATCCAGATTCACCATTGGCTAAACCCCTATTCGTTTCCACCGGATTCTTTGCTTTTCAGCTCACGTTGCTCATCAATATGGCGACCGTGGCAGTCCCCGGAGGTATCAGTCACTTCTCGACTCTTAGATTCCCGGTGCGATTTATCTTTCACTTGCTTGGCTTTACCTCCAAGACGTTCCATCTCGCGTTTTTCGTTCTGCTTCTTCCGTTCTGTCTCATCGCTTTTGCGGATGTACAGCAGGCGGTCTTGTGCACGTAGCTCCAGGGTTTCATCCATATCCACACGGTAAACCCGATCATTACGAATCACGCTGAGCACAATATCCGATAAATGCCGGGGATTGGCACCAACCTCATAGCTAGCAACCGGGCGCTCTGCGACCGAGAAGCCTTCCGAGGGCGAAAGCAGATCATCCATCATTTTCACCACCGATGGCGTGGACGTCGACAAGCCCAACAAACGGCCGGCGGTTTCTGAGGAAACCACAGTGGAATTTGCGCCAGATTGCAAAAGGAGGTGCCGGTTTTCTACCTCCCGCACTGCAGCGGAAATCTTTGCCTTTTTATTCATTTCTCGTGCCGACAAAGTGGCCAAGACATTAGTGTCGTCACTATTGGTGGCCACAACGACGTTTTTCGCACGTTCGATACCAGCGATTTTCAAGACATCCGACTTTGTCCCTGAGCCTTGTACAGTCACCACTTCTTGTGCTTCTGCTACGCGCAGGCAGGCACGCTCTGGGTCCACAACCACAATATTGCGCACATCGGTACCGTCATCGAGCAACGCCTGCATCGCGGATTGCCCCTTAGTACCAAAACCGATGATGATTGTGTGATCGTGCACGTGTTTTCTCCATTGCTGAATCTGGAACGTTTTGCGTGAGCGCTCCGTCAGCACAGACAAGGTTGTGCCGACGAGCAAAATTAGGAACATTAACCGGGCTGGGGTAACCAAAAGGATATTGGTTAAGCGGGCACCGGTGGTGACAGGAACAATATCGCCGTAGCCGGTCGTTGTCAGCGAAATAGTCGAATAGTACAACGCATCAATGAGATTGAGTTTTTCGTTGTAACCATCTTGTCCGATATAGACAACAGCAGCGACACCTGTGACGATAGCTGCTGCCAGCATGAACCGGCGCAAGATCAGAAAAAATGGGTGCGTTCGCATGCCTTCGGGGATATGAATGACATCCTCTAAGGCATAATTCGGCAGCGAAGTCAGCTCAAATCGCCGCAGCTTCGCTCTGATTCTTCCGCGCATTGCTGTGTTCTAGTTTCCTTTATTATCACTGTGCCCAGCAGTTCCTGCCCCATTCTCGCGCTGCAGCATGCTCGCAAGCTGTCCAGCATCTGGGAGTTGCTTGGGTTCGAAAGTGTAATTATCCATGATGTAGTGGAACGCCGCACGTACCGGTTTTTCGGTGCCACTGAGGCGCTGCCATGCTTCACGATAGACCGCCAACTGAATAACCGCCGAACGCATCTGCTCGCCTTGCGGTGGCCTGCCGGTTTTCCAGTCGACCACCATCCATTCATCTCCCAAATCGAAGACAGCATCCATACGGCCGCGGACGACGGAACTTCCCAAGCTAAATTCGAAGCCTTGCTCAACATTCGTCGGGGTTCTATCCGCCCAGGCGCTAGCAAGGAAAGCATCTTTCAATTTGTCGAAGTCTGCTTCCACGTTTTCTTCACTACCGGGCAGCTCCGTCTCATCCAAGATCGCGTTGGCGCCATAGCGATCTTCGATCCATTGGTGGAATGCTGTACCTCGCTTGGCATAAGCATTTGGCTTAAACGGAACCGGGCGACGTTGTCTCCGAGCGAATTGAGTCGGATTATCACGCAAAGCAACCAACTCGGACGCAGTAAGCTCACCTGGTATTTCTACATCAACGATGGGTGCAGAAAGCGCACGGTGTTCTTCAATAAGCGCGGTGGCTTCGCGTTCCCACAACGAGAACAACTCACCGCCTAGTGCCGGGGTTTCTTCATCAGTTCCTAGGCTTCCCATTGCTTGTTGCACTAGCTCAGCGCCACGCCGAACTTCCTCCCGAGGGCGTACTGACGGAAATTGTGCAGTGAACCCGGTTAGAACTTCTTCGACACGCTCTTCATTAGGAGTCGCCCTATCGAGCAGTACGGTTTCTCCCATCTCTGTGGCAACCTTAGCGTCCGTCACGTCCCGAAGTTCATCGGCGTCGTCGTCAAGCTGCCAATGCACAATCGTGATTGGTGGCTGTTCTGCCTTCCGCTCGGCTTCTTCTGCACGCTGCTGGGCATAGCGATGCATCTCTGCAAAGTGCTCATACGGGTCCTTCTCCGACCCTGTGACCACCAGTTCATCTTCAGCCCGCGTTAATGCTACGTAAAATAAACGGGAATTTTCTTCCGCATCCACTCCTTTTTGCGCAGCAACAAATGCCTCACCGTTGTTCTGGAATTCTTTACGATCTTCGGCTTCGAATAGTTGCGGCCAATCATGATGTGGAGTACGCGCAGCATCAGTCAAAAACGTACGAGTTTGCGCCTTGTAGGTGCTGGAATCAGCGTGACACACATACACCGAAGAAAACTCCAGGCCTTTCGACTTATGCGCAGTCATAATCTGTACCCGATTGTTTGCCTTCGGTGTCTCACCCGATGCTAACGAATCTTCGTGTTCCCGCGCTAGCTCAGCATAATCAAGCCAAGCTGCGAGGGGTTCACCGTCAAATTCAGCAATGGCTTCTAAGGCTCTGTCCAAGTGCACTGCCCCCGCACGCCGGTGTGTGAGCACTTCCGTACGGAGATGGAAGGTATCAATGATGTCAGCGAATAAATCACTCAACGGCTTGCCCAGACAATAGGTGCGCAAATAACGAAGCTTCGAGGACAATTCAGCTATGCGTTCTAATCCCTCTGCGGAATAGCGTTCCGGCTCACCGAGATCTGCAATCGCGTCAGTCAGGCCAACTGTGTGATCGGCTTCTTCCGCTAGGGCTTGCGCTAATTGTGCTTCCAGTATGTCTTCCGGCAACTGTGGTTCATCTACTGCTTGCATGTCGCTAGACTTCTCTGCTTGCTCGGCAATGCCCGAAGTAGACTCCTCTGGTTGTCGCAAACGACCAGCCAAGTTTTTCGCACGAGCAGCCAAGGCTTTGATATCGACCATCCCCAACCCCACCGCAGGTCCAGAGACGATGCGCAATGCTGCTGTCCAATCATCTGGCCGCACCAGCATCGTTGCGATCGCCATCATGTCTGCAACTTCCGGGATTTCTAATAGGCCGCCCAGGCCAACTACCTCATACGGAACACCTCGTTCTTCTAAAGCTTCTGCAATGACCCCTGATTGCTTATTCTTCCGCACAAGTACTGCGGCGCTGAAACGAGCATGTGGGTCATGCTCGTTTCGTTCCAAGTATTGCTGGTATTTCTGGTGCAGGTTTCCAGCAACCCACGAAACTTCTTCCTCCGCATTCGGCCAATACCCAAAACTCACCTCTCCGGTTCCCGCCCCGGCGCGTGGTTCCAGCGGGGCGACAGGGCGATCTGGGCCTGTTCCCAACACGGCATGGGACACTGTATTGGCAATGTCTAACACGGTGGACGGGTTGCGCCAGGAAATGGTGAGTTCTTTGCTGGGAGCAGGCTGGTCTCCCTCAGCTCCAACTGGGAAATCCTGAGGGAACTGTGCCAGGTTTTCCGAGGTGGCTCCACGCCAACCATAGATTGCCTGCATAGGGTCACCGACTGCAGTTACCGTCAATCCTTCGTGTGGGGTATTACCGAACAAGTTGCGCAAAAGGACCCGTTGGGCATGCGAAGTGTCTTGGTATTCATCGAGCATGACTACCTTCGTCTGCCGTCGTTGTGAAACGCCTACTGACGGATGTTGTTGGGCTAACTGTGCCGCAGCGGACATCTGTTGGGTAAAGGTGACTGCATTACGCTCTATGAGTTCGCGTTCGAGTTGCTCGATCATCGGCAAATAATCGATGCGCAGTTGCTGGCGGTCAACCCAGTTTTGGACATCTTTATTGAGGTCTTTCCGCTGCCGTGGTGCTCGCGGCAAATATTCCACCTCAGCGAAAGCGCGCGCACATTCGCGGAAATCATCGGCGAAGCTCAGATTATTCGCCATGCGTTCAAATAAATCCAGCAATTCCGTAACGATGCTGGATTCTTTTTTATCGGTCTCTAATTTTCCCTCATAGTTACGCACCACGGATTGTGCGATGGAGACCAAATGTGCACGAGTAATCAGCCGGGAAGTAGGCTCGACCGGCAGCAAAAGACCATATTCACGCACCAAATCCCCTGCATAAGAGTCATAGGTAGACACCCGTGGCGCAATGGTTTCCAGATTCGCACGCAAGCTCCCATCCGGATCTATTTCTGGCAAGCGTGGGGAATCACGCAGCACCTGTAACCGGTCGCGAATACGTTTAGCTAACTCTTGTGATGCTTTGCGTGTGAACGTAAGACCAAGCACTTCCTCGGGCAAGGCGTAGCGGTTGGCGACCAACCAGACCACGCGAGCTGCCATGGTCTCAGTTTTTCCGGCACCGGCGCCAGCCACCACCAACAGTGGTCCAGGTTCTGCACCAATAATTTCGGCTTGTTGCTCTGTCGGAGCAAAGCGTTGTCCCAAGATCTCCGACAACAGCTGCGGGCTGACGATCCCGGAATGTTTGTGCCCAGTGTGCGTCGCATTAGACATTGGTGATCACTTCCCCTTCTCCCTGTGCTGGACAAACTGGACGCAGTGAGCAAAAGTCACAATGCTCCCCGGGCCTTGCTGTGACCGTCGGCCCGGATAATTCCTCAACCAAAGGTGGTAGCTGTGCCTGAAACTCTTGTAATTGTTCTTCGTCCAGGCGTGGTTGTTCCCGCGTACCGGCAGCTTTCGCCCGTCCCATCGGGTAGAGCAGCATCGCCATACCAATCTCGACCCCGTCACCGGTAACCACACGCACTTCTTGCTTCTGATCCGTGATCAGCTTTCCCTTACTCAACGCGAGCTGGTACGCGCTTAGCTGGGGATTTCTCGCGGTTTCGTGAAAACTCGGCATTGCCGAGGACGACGAAGTTTTCAAGTCCACAATCACGTAGTTGCCTGCCTCGTCTTTCTCTAAACGATCGATGCGGCCACCGATGGAAATTCCCGGCATAATTTCAACAAAAACATCAACTTCGCTTCCTACGTATTCCAATGCATCACGTGTGCTCACTATCCACGCTTTGCTGCGTTCGAGTAGTTGCGTAAATCGAGCCTTCTCGGCAGCTTGGCGCCATATAGGACCACGGTAAGTCTCTTGATATGCGGCTTCTGTTTTTATCTGTGCCCATTCAGGGTCGACCCCGCGCCCGAGTGCTTCGAAATAAGCGTGGACCAATGTGCCCTGTCGCATGGCATCGGTGGAGGTGGAATCACCCAGCTTTTCGACGACCTCCCGCATCGGGCAATCCAGCAGCCCACGGATCCGTGACGGTGACAATCGGGTTCTCTCGGGTTTTGGCACTTCCCCAGCAACGGTCTCGGTGGCTGCCCACCACTGTGCCGGGTCTGCACCAGGAACTCCCGCTTTCGCCATACGCGCTAGTTGCCTTGCTGCTTGTTGGGTTTCTTGTTCCCCGGAGTTTGGAGAACACACAACGCGACGTAATTCAGCAACCAGAGCCGATACGGACAATACCCGAGGTACTGTCAGCCCGCCGGTGTGCGTCTCGCCTGCAGTATCGGCACCGGATTCTGCATCATAAGGCTCCTTAGCTGCAGCAGCTGCTCGCTTTAGTGCCTCCTCCTGATCTTGTGCGGTAGCAGCCGAGACTATCCGCTCTGGTTCCAAATCAAATTTCAGGCACCAAGCATGAAAAAACCGGGACGGTTCAATAATTTCGTCGGCATGTGGTGCGTATACCGCTGTCACGATTTGCAGCGCGCGAGCACGACTGGTGGCTACTCGGAAAAGACGACGTTCTTCACCCAAACGGTCTGTGGCATGTGAAACATATTCGTCGGGAGCGATGCCGTCATCCAGGAAATCCACCAAATCTTCCTGGCCGAACAGCGATCCGGTCTCTGAAAGATCTGGCCAATTTCCTTCTTGTACACCGCTGACCACGACGGTATCCCATTCACGACCGATTGTCCCGTGTGCGCTGACGATTTCCACGGAATCTGTGCGCGAGCCACGTCGCTCACGCACACCAGTAGGCAGTTCTTGTTCCACAATATGCTGCACGAAGGTTTCTACGGATGCGTCCGGGCGGCGTTCTACAAAATCGCCCGCGGTATCGAACAGTGTCATCACCGCATCCAAGTCCCGGTCTGCCTGCGAACCGGCTGCTCCACCACGCAATGCAGTCGCTGCCATACGGCTAGATAGCTCTGTGGCATCCCATACTGCCCACAGGACGTCTTCAACGCTACCGCCCTGCAGTGCTTCTCTGCCAGCTTGAATTACGCCACGAATGCGCACCAAAATATCAATTTCGCGTTCTGTAAGCAGTTCGGCAAAATCAGGTAAAGCTTCGTCAGTGCTCAGCAAATGCACCAAGCTATCAATGCCGCGTCGCTCCGGGTTGAAACGACGCAACCCACGTATCAGCCGACGCAAAGTAACCGGATCTGCTCCGCCCACCGGGCCAAGCACCAGCTTTTCCATCTCTGCACGGCTCAGATCTTCCTGCAGCGCCCTAATTCCTAGTAACAGGTGTGCAACGACGGGTTGTTCTGCCAACACGGTATCGGTGGGGCTGATATACACCGGCACCCCAGCCGCCAATAACGACCGTCGAATGCCTGCCATATCCGCGGAAGAGCGCACCACTACAGCGATATCTGACCAAGAGATGCCATCATCGAGATGACGACGCCGCACCGCATCCACCACCGCAGCGCTGTTTTCCGTCCCGGAATCTGCCACTAAAGCCCGCCGCTGCGGGCTGCGGTGCATGTCTCGTAATTCCACCGACTGGTCCGCCGACAACTGGTCAAAAAATTCACTGCTCGCACCGCGGAAATGAAAGATTGCATGCTCTCTATTACCGCCGACAACAGCAAGATCGCAACCATCAATCAGTGTTTGCACCAAGCGACCAGCAGTGGGATCAAGTAACTGGGCATCGTCAACGATAATGGTATGCCATGGACTGAGCTCCCGAATCTCATCTAAATTACGCGAGACCTCAGCCATCAACTCCGCGGCCGAATACCGGTAGGTGCCCTCTAGCTCCATCATTTGCGTGTATTCCCGCAAAAATTGCGCGGCAGCCGTCCACATCGGACGCTGAAATTCCCGGCCCAAATCTTCCAGTTGCTGCGCTGATACTCCACGTTCTACTGCCCGCAACAAAAAATCCCGTAGCTGTCGGCCAAAACCAAGATAGCTCAGGGCGGGTCGCACATCGACGGGCCAATCTACTGAACTTACAGCAAGCTCAGACTCGCTTCCGGCAGCGGCCGCGGAGTATTCCTGCGCTTGCAGGCGCAGGATCTCACGCATCATCGCGTCTTGTTCAGCGCCACTGATTAGCCGTAGGGGTAAATCAGTAACCAGGCGCAACAAACCAAAAGCTACCGAGTGGATAGAACGAACCAATGGCCCCTGCGAATAATATTGCGAGACTTTCTCCGATAATTCCCGCCGCAGCCGGGCGCCCGATTCTTTCGATGGTGCGATCACCACAATGCCAGAAGGGTCTTTGCCTTCTGCTAAGCACTGTTCCACTCGTTCCACAGTGGTATCGATCAAAAAAGATGAGACACCGGAACCCGCTGGACCAGTGATTTTCCAGACCCCGGCTGCAGGCAGCTCTACAGGCCATTGTCGTTGTTGAACTTGTCGGGTGTGAGATACCAGCCTGACTTCCGGGTTCGGATGCATTCTCCTCATGTACTACAGCATGGCATACGCCCGTGACACGAGAAGGTCTTCGACCCGGTTAATATGCGAACGTGTGTTTGCTTTCGCCTCGGGGTGCAGGTTATTCACGTGCCGACGATAAGCCACCGCACGCAAAAGCAATTGATCGATGTCGCGAATATGCGCAAAGCGATCACAAATAGAATCATCAACCGCTCCGGCGATCATGCCGTCAACAATTACCAGCGCACAGGTATAGCCCCGCGGACGCAGAGCTGCCGTCGGCACGAGATCCACAATGGTCGGTGGCAAGAGGTGATGGAAAATCGTAGAGGCCAATAAATCAGCATGCCCGACGCAGAGCTCAGTATCCGGAGCCAGGCTCCGATAGGCTTCCCCAGTTTCTTGCCACGCGGCGGCTTCGGCGCGAGCAAAAACATCATCCCGCTGCGCGGTTGGTGCAGGCACAGAAGCCAAACTATCGGCCAACTTCAGTGCTAACAATGCAATTTCATCAACCCGCCGCGCCAGGTCTCCTTGGCTCCAGGCACTAGCTTTCCAGCCAGCCACTGTGTAGCGCCCATCAGTAGACAAAATCGGCCGAGCAATGCGCGCTCCTTCCACAGATAAACCGGCTCGCACCTTGGCCGACCACAATGCAGTCGGGGTGGCTTGCGAAAGCGCCATGTCCCCAATTTTTGTTCCGTTATCCCAAGCATGCCCCAACGGAGCTGGGACTTCTTTCGGCGTCTGAAATGCTTCGCAAACGTGATTAGGTGGCACTGGCATGGCTGTATTTAGGCCTCTTTCTCCGGTTCGTGCAGAGCATGGAGTGCCGCGCCGTTAGGAAGCGGGCGCGGGTACGGCCATGGGTTTGGCCGGCACGTATCAGGATTATCCGGATAAACCTCATCCGGATTCAGCTGAAAAAGTTCAGAATTTTGCAGGCTGATCGTTTGCTGCATCATCACCGGCGCAAGATTCCCATCGCCTGTGCAAGCCTGGTGGTGCGGATAGCCGATCGCATGCCCGACTTCGTGATTGATCAAATACTGGCGGTAAGCACCCAGATCACCTTGAAAAGGAGTAGCCCCACGAACCCAGCGTGACTCGTTGAGCAGTACCGTGGAACCACCCGTGATCGTCGTATGGCACGAGGTTTCTAATTCCAGGTCTACCCCACACATATCAGCGGTGGTAGTCACCGAAGCCAATAAAATCCGGGTGTCAGGATTTTCCTCCGCACCAACATGAACAAATTTAAAAGCTGGATCGTAAGTCCACCCACGCGGATCAGACAATGTTGCATCAACCAAACGCGCAACGGCATCATCACCGCCATAGGGTACGGTGTCCAGACCTTTTTCTACTTCCACCGTATAGCGAATCGTCTTTTCGGTTCCCAGTCCGGCTTCCATCCCTGGGGTTCCAATAGCACGGAATTCGCCCATACCATTGGCGGAATAAATCCCACCCGCAGGCAAATCACGTAATCCCAGCTCCGCTCGCGCTGCCGAACCCGGATCAGGCCCTAACCCAAGTTCACTTTCCGGGTCATCGTGCCCACCGTGCCTGTCATGAGCGCTGCCACCACGATGGTGTTCCGCGGACGAATCCGCATGTGCACCGCCAGACTGAGCAGAATCGCTACTGTCGCCACTGGCGATTTGCACGAGCACAGCAGCGGTTAAAACCAGCAGCACGGGAATAACCACCGCGCGCCGCCAGCCATAATTCTCGACAAATTGCACTACCTGGTTTTTCATAATTCGCTATCGGAGCCTATCCCGGGCCCTTGGGTTCTGCCTGAACTGCAGCGCCCGAACTGCAGCGCCCAATTCCTTAGCTTCCTCAGGTTCTTCAGCTTCTTCAGCTTTCCTAGGGCCCGGCGAGAAATATTCGACGCCCAGGCTTAGGCGCCGCCGAAACCGACAATTGGCTGCTCACTGCTACCAACTTCCACATAAGCGATTGCGTTGGTACGCACCAGGTACTTGCGACCTTTCGCGTCCGCAAGCTCAACGACATCATCAGCTTTGCCCAGTACATCCTTGACGAGCTTCACGGCCTCGTCATGCGACAGCTCAGAGTTGATAACTAGCTCACGTGGAGATTCAATCAGACCAATTTTGATATTCATATCCCATATTCTAGTCAAGTTCTCAAAATTCTGTATCGGTGCGGTTTCTATGCCGGACTAGCCGCAACGGTTAGTATCAAGGTGTGTCTTCCCGCAATGTATCTACCCCGCCCGCCACGCCAACGTTCGCAGAATTAGGCGTGGCAGCGGAAATCTGCGAGGCGCTTGCCGACGACGGCATCCACCACACCTTCGCTATCCAAGAACTCAGCTTGCCCCTCGCACTCGATGGCAAAGATCTGATTGGGCAAGCTCGCACCGGCATGGGCAAGACCCTAGGTTTTGGAATCCCACTGCTCGACCGCGTCTTCGATGACGCAGACATCCCCGAACTCGACGGCACTCCCCGTGCACTGGTGATCGTCCCAACACGCGAGCTGGCAAGCCAGGTCGGCGCGGATCTGTCCCGCGCCAGCCGCTACACACCAGTACGCACATTGACGATTTACGGTGGGGCATCGATCGAAAAACAGGTCGAACAAATAGAAAACGGCGTTGATGTAGTCGTCGGCACACCAGGGCGTGTGCTTGACCTGCATCAACGGGGTTATCTGCAGCTGGGTCGCGTAGCAATCTGTGTGCTTGACGAAGCCGACGAGATGCTGGATTTAGGATTTTTGCCGGATATCGAGCGAATTTTCCAGGCTTTACAGCCAAAGGCGCCAGCTGAAACCCCCGCACGACGGGTGCACACTATGCTGTTTTCTGCCACCATGCCTGGCCAAATCAAGGCATTAACTCGGAAATTCCAGCACAAGCCGATCCATATTCATGCTGAAGATCCGTCGGCAAGCGCTACCCACACGAGCACCCGACAGGTGGTTTTCCAAGCCCACCAGTTGGATAAGCTCGCGGTGGTTTCTCGGATCCTGCAAAGTCCGGGCCGGGAACAAGCGGTGGTGTTCACCCGCACGAAGCGATCGGCTGCCTTCCTGGCAAATGATTTATCCGAGCTGGGTTTCCGGGTTGCTGCAGTACACGGTGATCTTAACCAGGCGCAGCGCGAAAAAGCCTTAGCTGCTTTACGCGCGCATAGCGTCGACGTTTTAGTCGCTACCGACGTTGCCGCTCGCGGAATCGATATTGATTCGATCACCCACGTAATTAATTATCATCTTCCCGACGACGCCATGACGTTTGTCCACCGCATTGGCCGTACCGGGCGCGCGGGAAAGACCGGCACCGCAGTTACTCTCGTCGGCTTGGAAGAAATATCCAAATGGCGCGTGATTAACGACGAACTAGCGTTAGGCCAGCCAACCCCACCGGAATGGTTTTCTACCTCCACTGAACTTGCCGACGCGTTCGACCTGCCCTCCGACATCAGCAACCGCGTGGGTCCAGCCACCCAGGTCATTGGCGTGGATCCGGATAGGCACCGGAAAAAGCGCACCGGTGACTCTCGCGGCCCGCGGCAGAAGCCGAAGCGCTAGTGACAAGGCGAGAGAACATGGCCCCAAAACCAACCATCGATACCCGCACCGGTACAGTGCCATTTTCGGCACCACTACGGCGCACACGCACAGATCTCACCGTCATGGCGGCCGTCGCCACCATCGCGGTGCTTGCCGTGTCAATCGTGTATTCCGGTGCATCGATCCGCAACAGCGAGTTAGTTCTCGCCGAACAGGCCTACGCCGCTCCGGAACCACGCAGCGAGATCCCGAAAGAATTTACCGAAATTGGCCGACTACACTCGGAGCAGTTTCCTGGTGCAGATCCCGCGACTAGCCCGGCACAACCACCAATAGTGGCAGCGGGATTACTCATCACATACGACGAACACGATGGCATGCACCGGGTGCGTGCTTATGCCCCAGAATCTCTTGCCGACGGGCCGCAATCTGGCGCTATTCGGAGCGCCGAAATTGCCCAGGCTACTGCGTCCAGCGAGGAAACGCCCCATACAGAAGCGACACCGCATTGGGAATATTCCCGCGAGTATCCACTCTGCAGCATCGGTAGTGCATGGGATAGTGTCGTGCTCACCTACCGTACTGCTGCCGGGTGCGGCGATGTCATTGCTTTGGATGCCGCTACCGGACAATATGATGCCACCCGCTCGGCCGTAGCACCGGATGTTGTCGGTGGGGTCCAGTCCAATGATCGAGTCGGGATAGTCTCTGCGCAACGCATAGAACTGTGGCGCTCGGATTTGGTTCGCACGGTGGAATACGGTTCTGTGGAAGCCCCGCAAGAACCAAACAGCCAACCAAACGCAAATTGTTCCATCCATTCAGCCTTAACTCGTACAGAATTGCTTGCAGTCGTTGAACACTGTCCCGACGACCCCCAACACAGCGTGTTACGGCTGCAGGA
This sequence comes from Corynebacterium sp. EPI-003-04-2554_SCH2473622, assembly GCF_001665955.1. NCBI lineage: Bacteria > Bacillati > Actinomycetota > Actinomycetes > Mycobacteriales > Corynebacteriaceae > Corynebacterium > Corynebacterium sp. EPI-003-04-2554_SCH2473622. The sequence goes on from NZ_LZMN01000072.1 coordinate 51,571, forward strand.
AGCCACGCCAGAAGATTCGCGAGTGCCGGAGGTCAATTCCAGTATTGGCTTAGACCACCCAGGCGCGCATGTCGTTGCTATAGGACAAGATGCTGCAGCCGTCTATCTCCCCGGCGAGCAACCAGAACTGATGTCTTTTAATACCGACGGAACCCGCACGAGCCAGCGTCGTGTAGTCGAAGCAGCAGATTTGGGAAACTTCACCGTCCCAGCGACCGCAGATCTGCCACACCACATGACCTGGTTCGATGGCCACCGCCTGTATTTTTTCACCCCAAATGAACTAGCGGTCGAGCATATTATTGAAGCGGCACTAGGCACCGGAGTTGCGGTGGAAGGCAAAGCGCTAGTGCCAACAGAATTTGGGATCAGCGTTGTTAACTGGAACAACGGAGAAATTGAACGCACCATCCCGTTAGACCGCGGAGATTACCGTGGCCCTGTCTCGCTTGCGGTTGCTGGCGAGCATATCGTCGAAAAGCGCGGAACTGAGTTGGTGGTTCTGCGCTAATTTCGCAGCGGGATCCCCACCCCTACCGATCTAATGCCCTATCACTCAGCCCCTACCATTAGGCACCTGCGATACTCGCTTCGGCAGTATTAGCCTCGGCGACGTGGTGCGTAATGCAGTTCCATCCAAGCATTCGACTGCGGGTGAAAGATCATCAGCAAGGCGATCACAGCCGAAGCCAAGATGAAGATGCCGAAAAACACTGCCCCACCCGACATCATCTGAAACGACGACGCAGCCAGAATCACCTGCAACAACACGATTGGACCGCGCCCCCAGCGCTTACCACGATATTGCGAGAGCGCCGCTGCCACTATCGTGCCGAAGATAATGGCAATGAAACCGGCAGTGCCAGCCCCAATCCAGTTCGCCGTGGCAGCATCTGATGCGATGCTGTTGTTTTCTGCATTGATGATCTCGCGCCAAATCAGCACCCCCGCAAAAATCAGCGCAATCACCGACTGCACCACGGCAATCAGCGACGCAAATTTGATCGTCGCTGGTGGCTGCAAAGGTTTTTCTTTTTTTGCAGGGTTGTTTACTGCGGATTCTGGTTTTTCTGGCATCGCAGAATTTTCGGATCGGGCATTCACGTGCAGTATTCTACCGACTGCAGCAAGCTAGCGATAGATAAAGGATTTGCCGAAAAAGAACCGCCAGCATTCCTCTCGGAAATTACATTCGCGCTGCATGATTTAACTCACTATTTATGGCAGACCCCTAGCATTCACCTTTTATTCATGTAATCATTCCTTCATAGCGACAACATAGGCCGCTAACCGGCACTATTCCGGATCAGCAGCAGCACGCACAGCGAGCAAGCGCACGCACCGCTGATACATCCCGAAGACTCCGGGCCAACTACCGCGCGCCGCGCGAGTTTTTGGCACAAAACCCGGCCGGTAGCACCGCAGAGGTATCCACCTCTCCGATTTATTCCCTGACCTCGACCACTAAGGAGCACACAGCATGTCTGATTGGCGCCACGAAGCAATCTGCCGCAATGAAGATCCAGAACTCTTTTTTCCAGTCGGCAACTCGGGCCCAGCATTGACCCAAGTGGCAAAGGCGAAGCTGGTGTGCAACCGCTGCCCTGTAACTAACGACTGTCTGCAGTGGGCCCTGGAAACTGGCCAGGATGCTGGTGTCTGGGGTGGCATGTCGGAAGAAGAACGTCGCGCCCTCAAGCGCAAGCGCAACCGTGGCCGTCGCGCCCGCGTCAACGCCTAATATTTATCGCGCTTTCCCCTTTTCCGCAACAACCACAATTCATATGTGCGGTTGTCTATAGTGTGAACAGGGTTCGCTAGTATAGTTTCTGTTAACCGTTCCTATTGCTAAAGGAGTGATCACAATGAGCAAGCGTGGTCGTAAGCGTAAAGACCGCCGGAAAAAATCCGCTAACCGCGGTAAACGTCCAAATGGCGGATAGTGTGTGAAAACATACAAAAAGGCAGCACCTGCACACTGCGGGAGCTGCCTTTTTCCTTGCCCTACCTCGCCCTCCTCTTAGCTCGGCGCATCAGAGCCATCGCAGAGCTTCGCTGATCCAGACGCCAACGGTCCAGGCCCTGACAATCCAAGCACTAACAAACCCTGAACATTATCGGTTTCAATCACCCTGCTCGGCCGTCGCCGATGGTGCGCTGACTCATACGTACCGTCGTGGTCCGCTCGGTTCGAATAGACACGATGATGCGCTCTCGTAGACTCCGCGGCGCTGCGGTTTCTGCGTTTTCCTCCACCGCGTTGCAACAGCGGTTGAGCATCGCACGAAAACGCTCTTCCTGTTCTAAACGCTGATAGCACAGCTCACATGTGGCGAGTTCAGCCCGTACGTCCTGCAGTTCCGTCGAGTTGAGCGCACCGTTTTCTGCACCGTCGATGAGCAACCCCACTAAATAGTTCACTCGTTCTGGGCTGCACCCACACGGGGCATAACTTTCTGCCTGCCGAGCTGTTTGTCGATTAGCTGCTGTCCACTGAGCATTCTCATCACTAGCTGCTGCATCGTTAGCCCCTACACTGTTGTGCGTGTTCCACTGTTGCATCAGCGCTCACCTTCTTTGCTGTTCGCTGCATTTTTCGCTGCGTCTGCCGTTTGTGGCCCAGAGGCCTTGGACACCGCCGGTTTGTCTCCTGCAGAGTTTTCCACCGCCTCTTGTGCGGCTGCGATTCCGTGTTCGGCCGCCACTTCCTTTAACGTCTCGCGTAGCTTTTTTCTTCCCCGATTCAGCCGGCTCATCACCGTCCCAAGCGGAATCTCCAGCACTTCCGCTATTTCTTTGTACGCCAGCCCGACGACATCAGAGTAATAGACCACGCGTCGGTAGTCCTCAGAAAGATCGTTCAATGCCGCAGCAATCGTGGTGTCCGGCATCATCGCCAGCGCTTCCACTTCTGCAGATACCAAACCGGTGGGATCATGCCCAGAGCTGGTATACAACTGCCCGTCGGTCAGCTCGTCGGCACTGGTATGCACCGGTTGACGCTGTTTTTTCCGATACCCATTGATATAGGTATTGGTCATGATCCGGTACAGCCAAGCTTTCAGGTTTGTGCCCGGGGTGAACTTGGCGAAATTCTGGAATCCTTTCAGGTAAGTTTCCTGCACCAGATCTTCCGCGTCCTGTGGGTTCCGAGTCATTTTCAGTGCCCCACCGTAGAGCTGATCCAATAATGGCAACGCTAGTTCTTCAAAGTCGCCGCTTGGTTGCGCCGTAGCGGCTGCGGGCTGTTCGGCACGGTCCGTTTTTAGCGCCGGTGCGTCGCTGAGCTCAGTTCTCATCCACGTGTCCTTTCCTGCACTACCCACCTGGCGCTGCGCACTCCTGTCCAGCGCCACCGATGACGGTCCAGTCTCTATTATCATGGCGTCCATGAGCAATTTCTGGGCTGCCCCGTACGCCGCCTCTCCGGTTTCACACGTACAAACGATCCCGGGGTCCAAATCCCTGAGCAATCGCGCCTTGGTACTAGCCAGTTTAGCCGATCGCCCATCGACAATTCTGCGGCCTTTGCACTCACGCGACACGCAGCTCATGGCACAAGCACTCCGCGCGATGGGGGTCAACGTCACCGAATTAAAAGATCGCATCACCGTCGAGCCAGCACCGCTGCAGCCCGCCACCATCGATTGTGGCCTAGCCGGTACTGTTATGCGTTTTTTGCCGCCGCTAGCGGCACTGGCAGCTGGACCAGTGGAGGTCGATGGCGACGCGCAAGCCCGGGCGCGCCCCATTGGTCCGCTGCTCGACGGACTGCGGGCACTTGGTGTCGCCGTCAGCGGCGAACATCTTCCGTTTCGGATCCTAGGCTCGGGAACGCCAGCTGGCGGCGTCGTCGAGATTGACGCATCCGGGTCCTCGCAGTTTGTTTCCGGGTTGTTGCTCTCTGCGGCCCGCTACACCGAGGGCATTACCGTGCGCCATATTGGCAATTCCTTGCCGTCGATGCCGCACATCACCATGACCGTCGAAATGCTGCGCGATGCCGGGGTGTGCGTTGATGTCGCCGATAATGAGTGGCGTGTACATCCAGGTCCCATCCGGGGCGGAACCTGGGATATCGAACCGGATCTTTCCAATGCCACGCCGTTCTTGGCTGCAGCAGCAGTAACCGGCGGCACCGTCACCATCCCCCAATGGCCCGAAAGGACGACGCAACCGGGCGATGAAATCCGCCCGATCTTGCAAGAAATGGGTTGCGAAGTGCAACTGCACAGCTCTGGGGATTTGCGTGTCACCGGCCCTACCGATGGAAAACTGCTCGGTATCAACCGGGATATGGGGGATATCGGTGAGCTCACTCCCACCGTGGCAGCGTTAGCGGCCCTGGCGACGACTCCGTCGACTTTGTCCGGAATCGCTCATCTACGCGGGCACGAAACTGATCGTTTAGCCGCATTGGCTACCGAAATTAATCGCATCGGTGGCAACTGCGAAGAACATGCCGACGGTTTACACATCGAGCCTTCGGCTTTGCACGGAGGTCAGTGGCATTCTTACCACGATCATCGAATGGCTACTGCCGGCGCAATCATTGGCCTGCGCGTCCCCGGCATCGAGGTGGAAAATATTGCCACGACCGCTAAGACGCTTCCGGGTTTTTCCACGATGTGGGAAGCGATGGTGTCCTAGATGGCTCGGCGTGATTGGGACGAATCAGACGTGAAAACTCGCCCGGGCAAAGGGTCAAAACCCCGGACGAAAAAACGGCCGAAGCACAAGGATGCAGTCTTCGGAATGGTGATCGGTAAAGACCGTGGCCGTTGGACCGTAGCATTGGACGACGGCACCGATGTCGTATGCATGCGTGCACGCGAGTTGGGTCGCACCCCTATTGAGGTCGGCGACCGTGTCGGCGTAGTCGGCGATACGTCGGGGAAAAAAGATACTCTCGCGCGTATCGTGAAACTCTCAGACCGTAGTTCTGTGCTGCGCCGCACCGCAGATGACACAGACCCTTATGAGCGCATTGTTGTCGCTAATGCGGACCAGATGCTGATTGTCACTGCTGTGGCAGATCCCCCACCACGCACTGGGTTTGTCGAACGAGCCTTGATCGCGGCTTTCGTGGGCAATATCAGGCCAATTTTGTGTCTAACCAAAACGGATCTTGCTGATCCCACCGATTTTGCCGCCCAGTTTGCGGGCTTAGATATCGCCATTGTGTGCGCCGGCACCTCCGACAGACTCGACGAAGTCTCCCGTTTAGTAGCTGGCCATCGCACGGCACTGATTGGACACTCAGGCGTCGGCAAATCCACCTTGGTCAACCGTTTGGTGCCGAATGCTGACCGCGCCACCGGTGCGGTTTCTGCAATCGGTCGTGGTCGACACACCTCAACACAATCGGTCGCATTGCGGCTGACAGAAACGCTTACCGACGTCGAAGGCTCCCCTGACGGTTGGCTGATTGATACACCAGGAATCCGCTCATTCGGTTTAGCGCATGTCGACGCCGAGACGGTGTTGCAAGTCTTCGATGATCTCGATGAAATCACCGAAGATTGCCCCAGGGGTTGTTCGCATATCGGCCCTCCCGCGGACCCGGAATGCGCGCTCGACGAGCTCGACGCGCAGGATCCAGATCTCACAGCAACTCGCAATCGCCGTGACGCGGTACGCAGACTGCTTACCGCGCTGCGCAGTAACGTCGACTGGGAAAACTAATTACTCAACTGCACCAAAGCGTTGAGTTCGTGGGCGTCGTAATACGCCATCAAATTATCTTGGGCATCGCCTACTGCCAGTTCTGCATCTTCATCGCCCAAATCAGCCGCATCAATCAGCTCGATAGCTTTGGCGGTAGCCTCTTCGGCATCCGCAACATCCATATGGATGGCTGCGAAATCCCGAATCTCGATAGTTGCGGGATCCAGTTTGACGACTGGTTCCCCCATCTCGGGGTCCGGTGTACACGACGAGTCTGGGACATCTGCAGAAATCACCACCCGGCGATGCGGGAGTTCGGAGTCGCCGGTAGTCAGCAAGCGTAGGGAAGCTTCCGCGGCGGAATCAAAAGCGATCATCGCGATCTCTTCTTCTTCACCGGAGTCGAAAAAATCCCGCAATGCGTCCGTTACGGCAAACGCCCAACCATCTTGGGCCGGGAATTCGCCTTTCTCAGCGCACTGCTTAAGCAAGCTAAACGTTGCAGGCAGGTAGATGCGCATTCTAGAATTCTCCGTCGATATCGAAAATTGCCTGTACTTCTACACCTGAGCGGTCGAACTGGGTATACAGCACGCCCACCATGCCGTAGCCGACCGAGGCACGCACGTTATCGATGCCGTCATCGACCATCACGCAGTCATTCAGAGGTAGATCCATAGCAGCAGCAGCATGTTGAAATGCGCCCATTTCCGGTTTTTCCATGCCGATCTCACCGGACAATAGGACAGCATCGACGATGCCGCGGTATTCCCATTCACGAATAGTCTCTGCCTCTGGCCCTCCTGGGTGGTTAGACAGAATTGCAGTGGCAACGCCGTTTGCACGGGCTGCGCCTAATAGGTTGCGCCAGCGGCGCTGATCTTCTTCGGAGCCATCCAAAACTCCGGAATAATCCAGGATTAATCCACGCATATATTCTTCCTTTTGCCCAGGTTATTTCGTTGTTTCGCCCTAGGATTCGGGCAGTGTTGGCATTTTTTGCCGATACTTCCACACAGGTCGTCGTCGACCAGGCACACTGGATACCATACCTGTTTCACATCTTTTTCGGGGAGGGAAAGCATGCTCGCTGCGATACCGGGCTATGCGCACCTGCGAGTGCATATTCCAGATGAGCCAGAGCACAATGGAGACAATGACGGTACCACTATCGACGTTTTGCACCAGTATGCACCGTTGTTGCAAATTGCCTTGGAAATTTTAAGCGGGGTACGCCCGCCGCATCAAATACGTAGCATGCGTTTCGGTGCGGCGGTGCGCATCCATATCGGCGCGCAGCAGCGCAGGGCACGGGCTGAGCAAAACAACAAACTTTCTGGCCCGGTGGCGGTTAAGTCCTTACACAGCAGACCTTCGTCTACCCAACCCGATGGTTGGGAACTATTTGGTACTGCCTTAATTGGGGACACCACGACCCGCCGCCGTTACGGGTTTACCGCGGTGTGCGGCGACGATCAGTTGTTAAGCCTTCGGGTACTGGCTTCTTAACCACCCATGATGCTGTTGGTGGCGCCGCCACCGGCAGATTGGATCGGGGTGCCAGGATCATTATTTTGTTCGCTCTGTTGGGCGAAACGTTTACGCAGCATGAACAATTGGCGCACGGTTTCTTCCTTAATGCCTTCATTCATGGCGTTAAACATGTCGCCGCCTTCTTTCTGGTATTCCACCAGGGGATCGCGCTGAGCCATGGCTCGCAGGCCAATTCCCTCTTTGAGGTAGTCCATCTCATAGAGGTGTTCACGCCATTTCTGATCAATAATCGGCAAGATGATCATGCGCTCGGTGTTGCGCATTTGTTCATCACCACCGATTTCGGCGACTGCTTTTTCCAGCTCGTCATATTCCTTCTGCGCATCGGCGGTCACGGCTTCGCGAAGCTGTTCCGCGCTGAGTTCGCCCTTAGAACCATATTCACTGCCGTCGACAAGTGCTTGCCAAGCAATCGTCGGCTCGTACAGGGTGTTCAAGGCGTTCCACAGCTCGTCGAGATCCCAGTCTTCGACGTAGCCAACCGCCGTAGCGCCGGTAACATAAGCGCTGATGGTGTCGTCAATCATTTTGCGCACGTGAGCAGAGATGTCCTGTGAGGTCAGAATCTCGTGACGCGTTTGGTAAACCACCTTGCGCTGCTCGTTGAGCACCTCGTCGTACTTCAACACGTTTTTGCGCATTTCGAAGTTCTGGTTTTCTACCATCGCCTGCGCGCCCTTGATGGAGTTCGAAACCATCTTCGCCTCAATCGGAACGTCGTCTGGCACATTGAGGCGATTCATCATGTTTTCCATGGACTGGCCGACGAAGCGCACCATCAGCTCATCACGCATAGACAGGTAGAACCGAGTTTCACCTGGATCACCCTGGCGGCCGGAACGACCACGCAGCTGGTTATCAATACGGCGGGATTCGTGGCGCTCGGTACCCAGCACGTACAAGCCACCGGATTCACGGACCTCATCGCCGCGGCGTTTACTCTTCGCCTTTTCGTCTTCGATTTCGTTGTCCCAGGCCTCCTGGTAGGCCTCTTCGTCGTCGAACGGATCCAGGCCGCGCTGACGCAGACGCATATCGAGAATGACCTCGGGGTTACCGCCCAGCACGATGTCGGTACCACGGCCAGCCATGTTCGTCGCGACGGTAACGTTGCCCGGCAGGCCCGCACGCGCGATGATATTGCCTTCTTCTTCGTGGTACTTCGCGTTCAAGACGTTATGCTCGATGCCCTTACGAGTGAGCAGCTGCGACAAATATTCAGAGCGCTCCACCGAGGTAGTACCCACCAGGACGGGTTGCCCGGCAGCAACGTGTTCGGCGATGTCTTCCACGACTGCGGAGAACTTCGCTTCCTGCGTTTTGTAGATGCGGTCGGAGTGATCCACACGCTGGTTTGGTTTGTTCGTCGGGATCGGAACAACGTCCAGCTTATAAATCGAGTTCAGCTCGGCGGCTTCCGTTTCTGCAGTACCGGTCATGCCGGAAATCTTGTCGTATAAACGGAAGTAGTTCTGCAGTGTGACTGTGGCCAAGGTTTGGTTTTCGTTTTTGATCTCGACGTTTTCTTTTGCCTCGATCGCCTGGTGCATGCCTTCACTGAAACGCCGGCCAGCCAAGACACGGCCGGTGAAGCCGTCGACGATCATGACTTCGCCTTCGCGGACGATGTAGTCCTTGTCGCGCACAAATAGCTCTTTGGCTTTCAGCGCGTTGTTCAAAAACGACACCAACTGCGCGTGCTCTGGAGCGTAGAGGTTGTCGATACCCAGCTGGTCTTCGACGTATTCGACGCCGTCTTCACTGATACCGATGGTGCGCTTGCGGTGATCGACTTCGTAGTGCTTGCCTTCGCGCATGCGTGGTGCCAACTGGGCGAACACGGAATAGAACTGGGAACTGCCATCAACGGGACCGGAAATGATCAGCGGGGTGCGGGCTTCGTCGATAAGAATCGAGTCCACCTCGTCGACGATGCAGAAATTGTGTCCGCGCTGCACGGCATCTTTCAACTGGCGCACCATGTTGTCGCGCAAGTAATCGAACCCAAGTTCGTTGTTGGTGCCGTAAGTGATATCGGCGGCGTAGGCTTCACGGCGTTCTTCGGGGCGCATCTGTGAAAGGATCACGCCAACTTCCAGGCCCAACCAGCGGTGTACACGGCCCATCATTTCGGCGTCACGTTTGGCCAGGTAGTCGTTGACCGTGACGACGTGGACGCCTTTGCCTTCCAGTGCGTTGAGGTAGGCCGGGAGTACGGAGGTGAGGGTTTTACCTTCACCGGTGCGCATTTCTGCGACGTTGCCGAAGTGCAGTGCGGCGCCGCCCATGATTTGCACTAGGAAGTGCTTCTGGTCCAATACGCGCCAGGAGGCTTCGCGGGCCACCGCGAATGCTTCCAGCATGATGTCGTTGAGGTCTTCGCCGTCGGCTAGCCGTTTGCGGAATTCGCCCGTTTTGTCCTTCAGTGCCTCGTCAGACAGTGCGGCGTACTCGTCTTCGAGGGCCATGACGTCTTGGGCGATTTTCTTCAGGCGTTTGACGGTCTTGCCTTCACCAGCCCGGAGAAGCTTAGAAAGTCCAAACACAGGTGTGCCATCCTTTAAAATCACGAATAGGTTTTGCTCTGAGCTATTCTACGCGCGCAGCAACAAAAAATTGCCCTAGGCCGATGTTAATGAGCAACACACTTGGGAATCATCGGCCTGGGCGGGCAAGGTAGCTGGCGATGCGCCAGCCATTAATACGCTGTGGTAGCGATTAGCTCTCGTCGCCTTCGGTCAGAGAGATCAAGCCGTAGTCAAAGGCGTGACGACGGTAGACTACCGACGGGCGGTTGTTTTCGGCGTTGATGAACAGGTAGAAATCGTGTCCTACCAGCTCCATTTCGGATAGAGCATCGTCGACGCTCATTGGAACAGCGGCGTGCTCCTTCTCGCGAACGACCTGGCCCGGCTCAATGTCCTCGACGGAATCAGCGTATGGGTCAATATCGTACTTCGACTGCTGAGCCTGTTCTTTAGCTTCAGCTTTCGCCGCTGCAACCATCTCAGCTGCTAGTTCACCGGTACCTTTTGGTGCGCGGTGACCGGACTTAGCGGCTTCGCGACGGACCTTCACCTTACGCAGGCTGCGGGACATCTTCTGAATAGCGGTTTCCAGAGCCGCGTAGAAGGAATCTTCCTTGGCCTCAGCACGCAGCAGGTGACCCTTGCCCGTGGCGGTGATCTGAATGCGGGAGCCTTGATCCTCACGACGAGGGTTCTGCTCTTGCTTCAGCTCCACATGGAAGAACGTCAGCGTGGGGTCCAGCTTTTCGATGCGGGAGAGTTTTCCGTTAACGCGCTCCGCGAAGTGCTCCGGCACCTCAACATTGCGGCCAGTGATGGTGACCTGGGCTTCTGGGGCTTGAGCGTCGTTGTTTACGTCGAAAGTCATAACTGTAATCTTTCCCTTTCATCTCGGTTGCTCTACTTTTATTGTATCAACCGCGAACTAGTTTGACCTGGGTTTGGACTGGGAATTAGCGCTTAATTGGAAAAAGTTTTCAGAGCTTCTCCTAGCTTCTCCTAGCTTCTCCTAGCTTTACGCAGCCGCCAAAACCACACACCCAGCAACGTCTGCACCAGCATAAGTAAGCGTGTCGACAGTCGCGGCCAGTGTTGCCCCGGTGGTTATCACGTCATCCACAACCACCACCTCGGCCCCGCGTGGCACCGAGCGCACCAGCTGAACATTGCCGCGGACGTTGTGCAACCTGTCGTCGCGGTTGAGCCCAGACTGATCCGGCATCGACGACGCGAGGCGCACTGCTTGTCGCGTCGGAAAGCCGCTAGCTGTGCATAACTGGGTGATTGGATCACCACCACGTAGTCTCGCGGAGTGAGTTCGTGTGGGCGCCGGGACGAGTGTTAATCGATGCGAAAACTCCCCGCGCGCCTGCAAGGTTTCTACCGCTGCCCGTAAAACCGCAGCAATATACGGACGGATTGCACGATTATTGCGTTCTTTCATTTCTAAGATGACTTCGCGGTGCGGGCCACCATAGCCACCACAAGCATAGACAGGCGCGAGCACATCAGCTTTCGGGGCGATACGACGAGGCGGCTGGGCCAGCAGCGTACGGCATTGCCGACACAGTAGCTGCCCAGGCACACCACAGCCAGCACACGCGCGTGGCAAGACCAATTCAATAAAACCGGCACGACCAGCACGACGACGAAATTTCGACATGATCCCCCCATTATTGTCAGCCGGCTAGTTCGCCACCACAGGAACCGAACGCTGCCCCTGCAAACCAGGTACTTCCCGCCAGAACGATGTCTCGCTGCCACTGGCTGGAAGCTGCAGTGTCGCGTGCGCATCAGTGATATACAGCGTTGAACCAGAAGCCGCCACGGCCACCACCGGAGCGGTCACATTGCCCGAAGGCAACGACGACACCGCCGAGCCATCCTGTTCCACACGCCACACCGGCGTATCAGCCGCAGACGTCCCCACCAGCAGTGAACCATCCGGCTGCCAATCCAAACTCAACGCGGTGCCACCGATCTCAGTGGCCATCTCATGCACATTCACGATCTTGCGCTCACCAGAAGTCGTGTGCTGGACAACCCCGGTATACACATGGCCATCAATAATCATTGCCGCAACTGCACCACTGTTAGACAAGCGCAATACGGAAATCTCGCCGTCTATATCATCCAAGGCTGAGGTATCCACGCTGCTGGTAGTCAGCTCGCCGGAGCTCGTAGCACGCACCACACGCACAACTTTTTTGTCCTGCGTAGACACCCACACCGCGCCGCCGGTCCGCTCCAATGTTGGGCGAGTAATGAACTCACTGGACAGCGCTTTTTCCAGCTTGCCGTCAAGCTCACCGATAAATAGCTGGGATTCGCCACGGCCTGCAGAATGCGCCACGCCGGTGTTCTTTGCGCGCACCACGGCAACCGTTCCATCAACCCCGATATCGGCGGCACTGATATCCCGCAATTCGCCTGCTGCGTCGTCAAGCGGCACGCGCTGATCTGAAGCAACACGCACCAAAGAACCATTTGCTAAAGCATATAGCGAGCTCACTCCATCGGTCGATGATTTGGGATTCAGCCCCGCAAAATCATCGGTCGACAAAGTTTCCAAACCATCAGCCACCGGAACATCATCAATCAAGACTGAATATGGCCCGGGAACCGAAGCTCCCGCCAACGTCCACACCAATTGTGCGGCAAATTGCATACGCTGCTCAGAGCTCAACGAGGACATGCCGGAGAAATTATAAGTGCCCTCATCAATCCCCAAAAAAGTGGCATCTTCCGGCAGATAATCTTTCGTCGCTGGGGCCAAACGTGAGCTAGCACCTTCTACTAGCATCGTTGCCAACGACGCACCCAGCGATTCTTGCTGCGAATACAACCAGCGCCGATCAGAAACCAGCACGCTGGCAGTGGAATCAAAAAAGTACAGCGACTGCGGCTGATACTGGTTCCGCAGCTCATTACGCTCAATCACTACTCCGGATGGCAGTGAGGAAATCCGCCACTGATTGTCCACCAGCTCCATTTCCACGCTAGTCTCATACAAACCATCTTCGGGCAGATACTTTCCGCCATCACCTAATTTGCCAATGACAGTACCGCGCACGTCGAACTTCCGCTTCGTGGAATCCGCTGGCCCAGACGCAGTGTTGAATTCGATTCGGTCCACAATCAACATGTCGTCGTGATGTGGCTGCCAGTTGCCCTCGGCATTCTCGGTGAGGTACCGCTTGGCCGCCCGGTAATCACCTTCTGGGCTAGCCGAGGCCCGATAAAATTCCCGTAATAATAAATCTGGTTCTTGCCCATCAGTCGGACCAACATTCATATCATCATCCGGGTTGGAAGACGCCTCAAACGGGCGCAACGCTTGCGGGCCGGTATCACGTGGCAATGAACTACATGCCGCCACAAACCCCAGGCTGCTTGCCACTATCAGCGCAAGGCTTCCACGTCGGAAAACCTGCACACCGCGCTTGCCGACGCCACCATGCTGGGTATCTGCGGAACTCCGTCCAAAGACGCCACATTGGTGGGTACGTCGCTGCTTATTCTGCATTACCATCACCACCAGTACCAGCGCCAGAATCAGCCTCAGCCTCAGCACGAGCGTCGTCTACGTCGTCAGTTAATTCCGGTTCGTCGGCGCCCAGCATCACCGCCAGCTCCAAAGGAGCAGGGTCGACTGGACCACGCGGAGTACGTGGCAAAACTAACCGAAACGTCGACCCCACACCCAGCTCACCGATGGCATCCAAAATACCGCCATGCAACTGGGCGTCCTCGCGAGCGATTGCTAAGCCCAAACCGGTGCCGCCAGAATGGCGCTTCCTGGAAACATCTGCTCGCCAAAAACGGTGAAAGACTAAATCCTCCTGGCCTTCTTTCAACCCCACTCCGCGGTCGGCGATGGTAATTGCGATAGCGTGATCATTTGCCGCAGCATTCACCAGCACCGGATTGCCCTCCGAATGGTCTATCGCATTCGCCAACAGATTCCGCAAAATCCGCTCGATACGCCGAGAATCACCAGCAATCGTCAATGGCTCATCCAGCCCGGTAAACCGCACACGAACATTCAACTTATCTGCTAAATGCTCCACCTGGTTCCAGGCTGATTCCAAGCTAGAACGCACATCAATCTGCGTTTCCGACAAATCCGCGACCCCGGCATCATGGCGTGAAATCTCCAACAAATCGCCCAAGAGATCTTCGAACTTGTCCAGTTCGCGAGTCATCAGTTCCGACGCGCGCCGGGTGTGCGGGGCCAGCGATTCAGAATCGGAAGCGATCATATCCGCGGCCATGCGCACCGTCGTCAAGGGTGTACGCAATTCATGGGAGACGTCAGAGGTGAATTGTCGCTGAAGATTGCCGTATTCTTCCAACTGATTAATCTGGCGCACCAATTTGTCCGCCATGTCATTAAACGACATCGCCAACCGCGCCATTTCATCCTCACCTTCGACCACCATTCGCTCACGCAGGTGTCCTCCCGCTAGTCGCTGCGCAGTGCGTGAGGCGGAACGAATCGGCAAAATCACCTGTTGCGTAGCCAACCAGGCAATCCCCACCAGCAACACCAACACAACCACGCCGGCCGTGGATAACAATCCGCGCAACAGGGCCATCGTGGATGCTTCCGATTCCATGGACAGCGCCAAATACACCTGTGCACCCGGGATATCAGATTCTGTCGGCGAGCCAATCAGCAACGCATCATAGACGGTGCCATCGGCACGTTCGACGGGCGTGAACTGATAAGAAACTTGCCCTTCAGAGACGTACCTGCGCAATTCTGCAGGTACCCGAAAACCTTCCGGTGCCGTGGTCAAAGAGCCATCACCGTTATCGACGACGATGATCGTGTCGTAAATCGTGGCTAAATCGGTAGATTCGCTACTCGAATGCGAAATCGACGCGCGCGCAGAGGTAATGCGCACTTGCACGCTGTTTGCTGAACCAGTGGCGTTGATCTGTTGTTCCACAGCAAAGCGTGCACGATCAATCTCCTGGCTAGCGACGTCGAGCTTCTGGTCCACCAATCGTTGCGTGATCACCGAGATCAACGCAAAAGCCAGCACCAGCATAACGACCAATGAGGAAACGAAGATAGATACAATTAGTCGCACCTGCAACGAGGTACGCCAAAACTCCACCAACCTGATGCGCAGGTGGCGGAACCGTTTTTTGGCTGCAAACAAAGATTTCTCGGAGTCAGCAGGCTTAACCGACTCAGCGGGCTTTGCGGATTCGTTCACGCTCCTTCACGCCTAAGCGGTAGGCTTCTTGCCCGTTTTATAGCCCACGCCACGTACCGTCAATACAATCCGCGGATCCTCGGGATCTTTTTCAATCTTCGCCCGCAAGCGCTGTACGTGTACGTTCACCAACCGGGTATCCGAGGCATGCTTATAACCCCAGACCTTTTCCAGCAATGCTTCCCGGGTATGTACTTGGCCAGGCTTACGCGACATTTCCAGCAGCAAATCAAATTCGAGTGGAGTCAGCGAAATCTCTTCGCCGTTTCGGGTCACTGTGTGTTCACTGACATCAATGTGTAGATCCCCCACGACGATTGTCTCCGGAGAATCCGCTTTTGGCTCCCCAGGTTCTACCGCTGGGCGCAAGCGAGCACGGATACGCGCAATCAATTCTTTATGTTTAAACGGCTTAGTGATGTAGTCGTCAGCACCCGATTCTAAGCCCAACACGACATCAACGGTGTCGGTTTTTGCTGTCAGCATGACGATCGGCACAGACGACTCGGTACGGATCGTGCGACAAATATCTACCCCGTTCATGCCCGGCAACATCAGATCCAGCAGAATCAAATCCGGTTCGTGCTCACGAAACGCCGGCACAGCCTCGTTACCGTCAGTCACCGCGATAGGATGAAAGCCTTCAGATTCCAGCACGATAGTCAACATTTCGGAAATCGCGGGGTCATCGTCAACTACCAGAATGGTTGCTGCCATCGTCGTGTTCTTCCTCCGAGAGTGGTGTTTCAGGCCAGTTCGGCCCGGCGCGCTTCGATCGTTGCCATTATCTTATCGATGTCTTCGCTGACTAGCCATTGACTTGCCCAATTTGTCGCAGCAAGTTTGTGATATGCGGCATTTGTTTTGGTTTGTAGGCTGCTATCGCGCTCATAGTGATCACGTTCGCGGCTGGCATCCGCCTGCGCTCGGGAATGTGCGCGCTCAGCAGCGACGTCGACTGGAACATCCAACAGAATCTGTAAATCTGGTTTTGGCAAACCCAAGCGTCCGAATTCGAGTTGTGCGACCCAGTCCGTCACTGTTTCTTCGCCTGTACGCGCCCAGCTATAAGCCGCACTTGAGGCGACGTATCGATCGAGTATCAACACCGAATCGCGGTGGGTACCGTCGGCAAGGTAGCTCCGCAATTTCTCGCGGCTAGCCGCGCGATCCAGAGCGAAAAGGGTGGCCATGGCATAGACGGAATCACTGAGATCACCCATCCGCCCATATAAAGCCTCGCGAGCCAACTGCGCATGGATGGAGTTGTCGTAATCTGGGAACCCCCAGACATCCACGCTGATGCCGCTTTGTCGGAAACGACGGGTTAGCTCTGTGACTGCGGTGTTTTTCCCGGCACCATCGATGCCTTCGATCGCGATAAGCATTAAGACAGAGCTTCCAAAAATGGGTCGAGGTCGAAGTCGACATCCAGCTCGCCCAACAGTTCTGCGGCGGCTTCAGTGAGTTGTTCGTCGCTGCTCCCCACCAATTCGCGAACGAACGGATAAGCAGAGACTATTTCGCCGGCGAAAAATGGTGCACCGCTCCAGATTGCAGCAATCGTGGCAGCAGCATAGCCGTTACTAATTTCGACGTTGTTGGCGTTGTTGCCTGCAGCTAACAGGCAGGCATCGCGGACCGACTCGACTACATCTTCGTCGTCAAGATCTACGAGTTCATCCAGGAAATCCTGATTGTTTTCGTCAGAGAAGATTGCTTCGTCCCAGGATTCTGCATCCTCCCACGATGCGGGCTGTTCCCATGCTGCCGGTGTTGTCGAAGAGGCCACTGCTTACTCCATA
This sequence comes from Corynebacterium sp. EPI-003-04-2554_SCH2473622, assembly GCF_001665955.1. NCBI lineage: Bacteria > Bacillati > Actinomycetota > Actinomycetes > Mycobacteriales > Corynebacteriaceae > Corynebacterium > Corynebacterium sp. EPI-003-04-2554_SCH2473622. The sequence continues at coordinate 68,353 of NZ_LZMN01000072.1, forward strand.
CCTTTGTGATGTTGTGTCGAACTGATTCAGCTGATCTAGTTTGGCATATTTGCTCAACATTTCAGCAACGCAACCACTGTCTGGGTCACCGGAGTACATCTGAGTTGCCGAAATGCACCTGCGTCGCGGGAGTACATATGAGTCGCCGGAATACATAAGGGGAGGGCACATATAAAAGCCGACCCTGAACTATCGAATATAAGCTGTCTCACAATATCGACTTTGCGACGCCAAGGCCTTACTACTTTGGAATGAAGCTGTTATGGTTTGTTATCAAGTTGCAATCAACGCGGAAGGTCATGTGTCCCATGAGCCAGGAAACCCGTAGGGCCATCGCTTTCATCGGTAGTGGCTGTCTTGCTGCGGGCGTAATTGGTTTCGGAGTCTGGCAGTTTTCAGAACCGGCAAACTTTTCGACGGCATCACAAGTACAAGAAGCAGGACACACGCAAACTTCGACGACTACCGTCACCGAATCTGCCAGCCCAGCCGATTCCACTACAAACTCCGCATCCCAAGACGACGGAAACGCCTCGCGTCAGACTCTCCCTGGCTCGGATTCGACCCTCAGCCAACGGCCTGTCGCACCACAGAACCTTGCCGAAGCCAACGAGCAGGTACTAGCACCACGGGGCACAAAGCCCTCCCGCCGAGCCCAGATTGACGCTGCCGACCCCTTTCTACCCCCTCACGCTGTTCTCCAAGAAAACCCAGACCCGGTCCAGCCGACAGTTGTTTACCGGCCCCGCGGGTTTGAGGCTCTGCAGCCGCAGCAACAACAGGGTCCCCAGGGTGGCTCCGGCAGTCGCGAAAACCAAGAGCCACAAGAACCCCTCGTAATCGCAGAACCAAAGCCGGCACAGCAGCAAGCACCAAAGCCGAACTCTCCAGCAGATAACGTCGCCGGCGCAATCCCAAAATTGGCAGATCTTGATCCGCAGCCTCTGATCAACGAGACCCTAGATCGGGCAGGTCTAACGCCCAACAATAAGCAACAGCCCGGAAATCAGCAGCCCGCAGAAAGCACGGGCACTGATGCACGGGTTGCAACCGATCCACAGGCTGCACGCGTACAAAGAGCCCAAAACCAGCCAGCCCAACCAGATCCGGTGGCTCCCCCCGCTCCCGGCGCAGAAACGCAACGCCACCAGCAGGGTAACCACGCCAGCAACCACGCAAGCGATGGCCCCCATGATGCAGTCGGTTCTAATAGCGCGAGCGCAGCTGGAGAAAACCACCCACAACCGCAGGGGCTGCGCGATGCTATCAGTGAAGCTCTAAAGAACTCAGGCTCGTCCCTTAGCTCGTCTTGGTTGAGCAACTAACCTGGCCCACTACCTGAGCCACAGCCTGGGCTGCAGCCGCTAGCTGTAACCTAGCCACACTAAAAAATCCTCGCTACCGGATCAAACGCGGGCGATAAACAACTCGGCACCGGATTCAGCACCGGCGCGCGTTCCGTCGTGAACACTCTCATCAGCATCCACGAGGACAAAGCCATTGTCAGCCGCCCCGGCCGGTAGCCACACCGCTTCTGTCGGCCGCAGCATACGCCCGTTGCATTCCACCGCACCGCGGGTCACTAAAGCAATCGCCGGCCCCCCATAGTCACACCGTACTCTGGGGTGCTGGCTGGTTAACTGGACGCGTTCCAGCAAAAAATCTTCTGTATGCGAGGGGTAATTGTACTGCCCCTCAGCAATGAGTTCCGGTTCCATGATCGGATCCCGCACACTGGAAAATTGCAACAATGACAACAGCTCTGGCACATCAACGTGCTTTTCTGTAAGCCCTCCACGCAACACATTGTCCGAACTAGCCATGATCTCCACACCCAAGCCAGACAGGTAAGCGTGTAATTGCCCCGCTTCCAAACGCAGTGCTTCCCCTGGTTGCATGGAAACATGATGCAATAACAGAGCGCTTAGCACCCCAATATCACCCGGGTAGCGACGCTGCAGGTCCACCACCGTGCGCAAGCTGTCAAGCATCCACTCGGAGTAGGATTGCCAGCTAGATTCGTCGGCAAGTACCTCGCAGGCTTTATCCACGATCGCGCTTATCAAGTGCTTACGTTCATCTTCGGCAAGCGTCACCCAACAGCGAAACAGCGTATGTAGCTGTGCTGCTTCGTTGTCCTCTTCCACGTTCTCCAACAGCTCGGCATATGGCTCCAGCTCAGGACACCTCAAAACAGAAAACAGTTTATGGGTGGAGCTCGCTTTCCGGAATCCCGCTAATCCACGAAACGGAGTCAACGCGACAATAAGCTCAGGCTTGTGGTTGGAATCCTTATAATTACGCCGCGGATCATCCAGGGCCAGGCCAGCAGCGTTTTCTCGCGCAAACCCCTCTTCGGCTTCTGCCAGACTAGGGTGTGCCTGCAGCGAAAGCGGCTCACCGGCCGCCAACAGCTTCAGCATGAAAGGCAATCGGGAACCCCATTGTTTTTGCACGCGCGCGCCCAAATGATACTCAGGATCTGCCGCGATTATCTCATCCAAGCCCTTAAGCGCACCGTCAGGCTGCGCCACGTAAGCAGGGCCGGTCGCATGCGCTCCAAACCAAAGTTCGGCCACTGGATCACCGGTGGCTGGTTGCCCAGCCAACTCTGGGATCAAGGTAGTCGAGCCCCAAGGGTAATGGCGAATAGCCGGTCGAAGTGGCTGCATAGATCGAAAATTTTCCTTCTACTGCGGGGTGGTAACTGAGGTCCTGCTACAGGCTAAAGCTGCGGTGAGAAAAGCTGTTGTAACGAAGCTGCTGTTCCGTAACCGTGGCTAGGACACCAACCCAGAGATTTCGTCGACAAGCGCGGAAACTTGCTCGGGTGTTTCCGCCTCTACGTTTAGACGCAGCAGGGGCTCTGTGTTCGACGCACGCAAATTGAACCAGGCAGCGCTACCTTCTAAATCCACAGTCATACCGTCCAATTCGTCGATCTCAGCGGCCCGGTCCGCGAAAGCCGCGCGGACTTTCTCCCGGGCAGCTGCTTGGTCAGTAACCGTGAAATTGATCTCCCCGGAAGCCAAATAGTGCTGATACGACTCCATCAGCTCCGAAAGCGTACCCTCATAGGTGGCCAACGCCGCAAGCATGTGCAACGCAGCCAACATGCCGGAATCAGCATTGAAAAACTCACTGAAGTAATAATGGGCAGAGTGCTCGCCGCCGAAAACAGCATTGTGCTCCGCCATTTCCGCTTTGATAAATGAGTGCCCCACCTTTGTGCGCACCGCGGTTCCGCCAGCTTTCTCTACCAGCTCCGGGACCATCTTCGAGGTAATCAAATTATGGATGATCGTCGCCCCTGGATAGCGCTGTAGCATGCGTTCAGCAATCAGGGCACAAATAGCTGAAGGTGAGACCGGCTGCCCCTTTTCATCAACCAAAAATACCCGGTCAGCATCGCCGTCAAAGGCCAGCCCTAAGTCCGCGCCCTGTTCAATGGTGAAACGCTGCAAATCTACGAGGTTTTTCGGGTCCAGCGGGTTGGCCTCGTGGTTCGGGAACGTGCCATCGAGCTCGAAATACAAAGGGCGGATATCAATTGGCAGATCAGCAAACACCGCAGGCACCGTGTGGCCTGCCATACCGTTTGCTGCATCAACGGCCACCACCAACGGACGGGTGCTAGAAAGCGGCACGAGTTCGTTGAGATAACGCGCGTAATCATCCAGAATCTCGTGCTTGCTAATGGTTCCCCGTTGTTGCGCCGGGGCACCGTTGGTGCCGTCGTCGGTGTGGTTCGCCAAATAATCAGTAATGATTCCGAGCCCGGTATCTTGCCCTACTGGTTTGGCTCCAGCCCGACACAATTTGATGCCGTTGTAGGAAGCTGGGTTATGCGAAGCAGTGAACATCGCTCCAGCACACTCCATTTTTCCGGCCGCGAAATACAATTCATCGGTAGAAACCAGCCCCAAAGCCGTAACATCCAAGCCGGATTCTGCTACTCCTTCAGCAAAAGCCTCTGCCAATTCTGGGGAGGACGGGCGCATGTCGTGGCCAACCGCGACACGAGTCTCGTTGCCGTGGTTTTTCAGGAAATCTGCAAACGCGCGTCCAACGTTACGAACGAAATCCGCGGTAATCTCGGATTCCACCAAGCCGCGAATATCGTAGGCCTTAATGACAGAGTTGAGGAATTGTGCAGAATACATATAGGCCATTCTAACGGTCTCGCCTGGAAGCGTGCCGATGACTAGCCAGAATTAAGCCCGCGGTTCCTCCGAGGAATCGTCGGGCCACAACGCTGCAAAATCTGTCGTCGAAGAGTCACGCAACTCCGCCAGCATGGAATCAACGGGGTCCCCACCATTTTCGCTGGTGGATTGCTCAACAGCGCCCTGGCCATCCACAAAATCAGCAGCTTCGTCGGCAGCGTCTACCTTGTGGCCAGCGCCCGAATTGTCTGTAGATTCTGTAATTTCTGTGACCTCGGCTGCACTTGCGTCATGGATGAGATCTTGCTTGCCGACGCCCGCCCGCTGGCTTAGCGCGTGTCGGCTGCCATTCACGTTTACAGAAGGAGCGGTTGCCTCACTAGCGGAATCTTCGACAGAGTCAGTTTCTGGAACCACTTGCAAGTGCGCACGGCGCTGCTGTTTTTGTTCCACCACCCGTGGAACTCGGTGCACCGGGTGATTAGAGCGCTCCGGATCTGCCGCATCTGCGAATGCCGAAGTATGCGCAACCGGGCTCGCGTCCGGGTCTTCCACCAGACCACTAGTAACACGCCCGTTTTCCCGCACCGCCGCGGCAAGAGCGACCAGATCTTCTTCGTCGTCAATATCTATATCCCCGACGCGCACAATCTCCCACCCGACTGGCGCAGTGATTTTTTCCGAATGTTTCTGACATAAATCCCAACTATGTGGGTCAGGTTGCGAGGTCAACGGGCCAACTACCGCCGTAGATTCGGCATACGCATACGTCAGGGTTGCGAGTGCAGGCTGACCACAGCCAGGACGGGAACAGCGACGAATCTGGTTCACGCTCCCAAGTTTAAAGACTCATCGATCACACACGCAAACGGTAGTTCCGCAAGAATTTTCGGCGTGGCGCAACTAGTGCGCAGGCACACGAGTTCTATGCTGATTCCATGAGCAACAGCGCACAACTACGCCCCTACCGCAACCGCCATGGCCGTGGCTTGCGTGGCGTGGTGTTGCCGCAGCAAACCCCACGGTTTCGTTCACGTAGCCAGCAATTCGACATGGCTGCATTGGATGCCTTTAGCTCCATCCATGCTGCGTTCGCCCCGCAGCTAGAATCATTAGATCTTGCGGTTGATACCGTGCCACGAATGAACCTGGGCTCCGACTTAGCGCTGATCGATGATGAAGTCTTCAGCGATGGGCCGGTGCCACTGGGACGGGTGCTACAACCAGGAATTGATGCACAGGGGCAACCCACGCGTGCGCGCATTGTGCTATTTCGCAAACCCATAGAACAACGCGCAGCCACCAGCGAACAACGCCAGCAATTGCTACAAGAAATTCTGACGGTGCTGGTGGCAACTTATCTCAACCTTGATCCACGCGATGTGGATGCACGCTACCCCTGGGGGGATTAACTCAGATACGGCCACTGGGCCATATAACCGCGAAAATACTAGCCGATATCTCGCTTCAAGCGGCGACGCTCACGGTCAGATAGGCCACCCCAGATACCGAAGCGTTCATCGTGCTCTAAAGCGAACTCCAAGCACTCATCACGCACCGGGCAGGCCTGGCAAATACGCTTGGCTTCGCGGGTGGACCCACCTTTTTCCGGAAAAAATGCTTCCGGATCCGTCTGCGCGCACAGCGCCTGGTCTTGCCATTCTTGTTCTACCGCACCGAAGAGCTCTTCGATCGATAGAGCTGCCGCGCCGCCACGGAGAATGGCGTTTTTAGCCATATCGTCCACGCCGTGTCCTTTCTCCGTAGTTCCGTTCATATACTTCCAAAGATTAGACAATGAGACACTAAATATCGTCAACCCAGAATCCACCATCAGAACAGAAACCAGCAGAAAACCCCTGCAAAAGACCTCACCAGTCACAGCAGTAACAAAACTGCGACAACGGGGGTAACTTGCAGGGGTACTATATATAGAGCCGGATCGGCTCTGAAAAACTAATCGGCAGGTGGACGTTCATTCGTCACACAGAAGCAGAGCTTCTCTTCAGGCGTCGGCGTGTCGCTACCAGAGCATTCAGAAAAACGTCGGAAGCGTTCTAAGCATCAGAGCTGAAGCGAATCCCAGTGTCCGGAATAATCACACCCGGCCACACACGCATGCCCGGCGCCAGTTCACACCGCGCACCGATCTGCGCTCCCTCTCCGATCACGCAGCCATCGACAATCGCATTTGCCCCAATATGTGCCCCATCTGCAATGATCGAATTCCGAATACGAGCACCCGGCTCAATAGTGGCACCAGCGAAAATCACCGAAGAGTCGATACGGCAGCCACCGCCGATTTCAGCCCCGCGCCCCACTGTGGTTCCTCCGAGCAACAGCACTCCCCCTGCCACTCCAGCGGCCGGATCTACCAGTGCCTCCCCAGTCCGACCTTCCAGTAGCGGTGAGCCCACGATTCCACGCACCAAATCCGACGAGCCCTGCACAAAATCATCCGGACGGCCCATATCTCGCCAGTACGCGGCATCAACATGGCCAACGACACTGCGGCCTTCGTCGAGAAGCCGTGGGAACGTTTCGCGTTCCACTGAAACATTGCGCCCGGCGGGAATCGAAGTGATCAAATCTTTCTTAAAGACGTAACAGCCCGCGTTGATCTGATCAGTCGGTGGATCTTCCGTTTTTTCCAAAAATGCCGTCACCTGGCCGTTGGCGTCCGTCGGCACGCAGCCGAAAGCACGAGGATCTGATACTCGGACCAAATGCATGGTCAAATCTGCATTCTTTTCTTCGTGCGTGCACAAAATTCCGCGCAAGTCGGTAGCTGCCAATACATCGCCGTTGAAGACCATGACGTTATCGCCACGCAGCTTGTCATAGACATTGCGGATACCTCCGCCGGTACCCAAAGCTTCTTCCTCAACGACGTATTCAATTTCTAATCCGAGTTCAGAGCCGTCACCGAAATATTCCTCGAAAACCTCGGCCCGAAAGGACGTCGACAAGATCACGTGGTTGATTCCAGCGGCCTTGATGCGCGCCAATAAATGCTGCAGGAAGGGGTATCCGGCAGTCGGCAGCATCGGCTTCGGCGTATTGATGGTCAACGGACGCAGGCGCGTGCCCCGCCCGCCGACCAGAATCACGGCGTCGGTATTGCTCATGGCCCAAAATATATCTGTTGCGTGCGTCGATTCTGTGCTCACACACCGGGGCTCGCCCGATCAGACTCGAGGCCACATCTTCAAGGCTTCACAGCCAGGGATTCACAGCCAGGGGTTCACGGCCAGGGCCGACTGCGGCTGACTGCGGCCGGTTGCGGCTAGCCAGGCCCGAATGGCAGGACCGAATGGCGGGGCTGGGTGGAAAGTTTTAACCACGCGTCAAAATTTTGGCGCGCAAATACAACCCAGCGCGCAGGACTGCCCGCACCGGAGCTTGATACCAGTGTGGCAGTCGGTCGCAAAGATAACGGGCAGCCGATTGATGGTGCACGCGCAACATCGTCGCGGATACGCTTTCAGCCTCTGTGGAATGGCCTTGTGCATGACTGATCCGCGCCTTCGGACAATACACGTTGCTGTAGCCGGCACGGGCAAAGCGATCGCCAAGGTCAGTGTCTTCAAAATACATGAAATAGCGCTCGTCAAAGCCCCCAACCCGGGCGAAAGCTTCTCGCCGCACTAATAAGCAGGAACCAGACAGCCAACCAGCTTCGCGTTCCGTTTCCATATCCTGGCCTTGCCGGTAGCGCGCAGACCACGGGTTTGCAGGCCAGATATCCGCGAAAATCGCATGCCCAATGCCGTCTAGCAGGCTCGGTAATGCGCGAGCCGAAGGGTAGGTGCTCCCATCGCTTTCAATGATGCGTGGTCCGATAGCAGCAGCGTTCGGGTGCCGAGCAGCGCAGAGCAGAAGTTCGTCAATCGCTCCATCGTGGAACACCACATCTGGGTTAGTCAGCAGCACGAAATCGTCGGCAAGCGGAACTGGTTGTGCGCCACCAGGCGGAACACTCCCCACAGCCTGCACCCCGGCATTCATACCCGCGCCATAGCCTAGATTGCCACCGGTGGGATAAAACACCACATTTTCAAAGTCTGTAGCGGCTTGTTCAGGTGCGCCGTCGGTGGAGCCATTATCAGCCAGCACCACTAGAACTTGACGCTCGGTGGCCCCCGGCAGTGAGTCCAACAGAGCGCGCAGGTGCTTACCTGGCGAATAAGTCACGGTGATTACCGGCAAACGGGATGCATGGTTTATTTGTTCAGACACAATGCGCTTTATGGTAACGGAAATGTGGCAGTTATGCCCTAAGCTTGAACAGCGTGAATGATCGTAATCGCTCCAGCAGAGAGATTCAGCCCGCCCCGAAATCCCGCTCAACAGTTAAACAGCGCGGTCCCGGTGGGCTTAAGGTCATTATCGCGTTGCTATCTGCCATCACGGTGTTAATCACCGGAGTGGGCTATTGGACGGTCGGTCGCGTTGGTTCCACTCTGACTTCTGCCGGCAACTTGGGGCTGAGCGATACCTCGCAGGGTTCCGGGGAACAAGCCCCTGATGGCGCAGTCGATATTCTCCTGGTCGGTTCCGATTCTCGCACAGACGCACACGGCAACCAGCTCAGCCGCGAAGAACTCGAGCGTCTCAATGCGGGCGAGTTTGCTGGCGAAGACAACACCGACACCATCATGCTGATCCGGGTGCCGAACGACGGATCCCAAGCAACGGCGATTTCCCTGCCCCGCGACACCTACATTCACGACGACGAGTTTGGCAACATGAAACTCAACGGGGTGTACAGCGCGCACAAGCAGGCATACGAAGAATCCGTTCCTGATACTGAGCACGATATCGATCAAGAACGGGAGGCTATGGCAGCCGGACGCTCCGGGCTGATCTCCGCAGTAGCAGATCTCACCGGCATTCAAGTTGATCACTACGCTGAAGTCGGTTTGCTGGGCTTTGTGCTTCTTACCGATGCTGTTGGCGGCGTCGATGTGTGTTTGCAAGAGCCAGTTGATGACCCCATGTCCGGAGCACATTTTCCTGGAGGAACTTCCACTTTGGATGGTCGCGACGCCTTGGCCTTCGTCCGTCAGCGCTACGGACTACCACGTGGCGATCTCGACCGTATTGTGCGTCAGCAGGCGTTTATGGCCTCCCTAGTCAACAAGGTGTTGGAAACCGGCACATTGACTAACCCATCTACTCTGAACAAAATCTCAAACGCGGTGGAACGCTCGGTCGTTATCGACGAGGACTGGGACGTCATGAGCTTTGCCACCCAACTATCAAATTTGGCCGGCGGCAATGTCACGTTCACAACCATCCCGGTGACCTCAATTGATGGAGTTGGCGATTTCGGCGAATCCGTCGTGACCGTTGATACCGAGCAAGTCCACGCGTTCATGGACCATTTGCTTGCCGACGATACGGCCGACGAAGAAGGCACCGACGATGATCCTGCCGGTGGTGGCCACGAATCCGGAGACGAAGACGGCGAAGCACTCGTCGAGATGGTAGCTGCGGGGGCCCAGCTGCACATCCTGAACGCCCAAGCTCCAGCCGGAACTGCTGCAGCGACCGGTGCATGGCTGGACCAGCACGGGTATACCGTGGTTAATACTGCTAATGCGAATGAAGGGTTGTACTCGGTCTCGCAGGTTGTAGCCGCCAATCCGAGTGATCCACGCGCCCAAGCTCTCGCGGATCAACTGGGTATTTCGACGATAACGTCGAATGCGAACCTGGAACCAGATTCCATCGTCGTGGTGGTTGCACCGGATTACAACGGCCCCCTGCTTGAGGAAAAACTGGGGCAAGACGATGCCGACGCCGCTGTGGGCGAAGACTTCGGCAGCGTCGTCGATGCACCAGAAATCGATGCCGGCGGTAACGGCCCACGCTGCGTTCATTAGCAGCAGATCTGTCATAATTCAGCGGAATCTCCACCGGCGATACACAGCTAGCACACTGCATGCCCGCAGCCTGATCCCTAGGATGGGGGCATGGATATGTTGTCTCATTTGCTTGCCGATGACCCCGCGAGCCCACGGCTGACCGTCTATAATGAAGCCGATGACACCCGCATGGATTTTTCTGCTCAAACCACCGAGAATTGGGCATCCAAAATAGCGAATTTCCTGCGCGAAGAATTAGATCTCGACGAAAGCTCGGTAATCCTGTGCGACCTCCCAGTTTCCTGGCACACGGCGATGATTGCCTTGGGCGCGTTGGCTGCGGGAATTTCCGTACGCTTCGCTACTGACGACACCGCAGCCGACCGTGCAGCCGCAGACACGACAACTGATTCGGTGACTAATTCGGGTGCTGATTCGGGTGCCGAACCTGCAGTGTTTTTCACCAGCGCTGAAAAGGTAGCCGAATACGCTCATCATGGGGATGTAGTCGTCGTCACGAACGACCCCTTTGGACGCGGCTTGGAAGAAATGGGTGAACCGGTCCCAGAAGGCGCCATTGATTTCGGCCCAACGGTGCGTTTTTATGGCGATTTTTACCCTGGCCCCACCCGCCCGCTGGCAGAGATCGTGCGTCCCACTAGCGATGCCCAACGTTTGCTGTCGACCGGTTGGACCGATTGGGATTCCTTCACCCGCCAGGTGCTTTCTCCCCTGGCCGCGGGCGGTTCCGCCGTGGTGGTGGCGGGCATGGCCTCTACGGATCGGCTAGCCGAGATCGCCGAGAATGAAAAAATCACCGCACGGGATTAGCCCTGATCGTTGCCGAAACCTGATTTGTGACATAGACTACGCTCCATAACGAATAACCATTCGTAAACGCTGTTTCAGCTGTTTCAGTTAATTCAGATGTTTCAGATGTTTTAACCGCGAGGAGTCGCATGTCAGAGATCTATATCGCCAGTGGTGCCCGCCTTCCGATTGGAAAGTTCCAGGGCTCACTCTCCAAACTCTCTCCTACCGAAATGGGCACCATTGCTGCAAAAGAAGCAATTGCGCGTGCCGGAGTCGACCCCACTGCCGTTGAATCCGTGGTGGTGGGCAACGTAGTTCCCAACGTCCCATCAGATGTTTATCTCTCCCGCAAAATCGGCATCGAATCCGGGCTGAAAGATTCCTCCATCGCCTTCAACGTCAACCGCTTATGTGGCTCCGGCGCCCAGGCCATCATTTCTGCTAGTCAGCAAATCCTCACCGGCGATGCCGAACTAGCTCTGGCGGCAGGCGTGGAACACATGAGTTCTGCACCATACTCCGTCGAAGGCATGCGTACCGGTGGCCAAAAAATGGGGGACGGCCGTTTGCAAGACTGGATGCTCGGCGCGTTGTCTTGCCCATTCGGCACCGGCCACATGGGCGTGACTGCAGAAAACGTCGCCAAGGCCTATCGCATCTCCCGGGAGCGTCAGGACGAATTCGCTGCGGAATCTCAGCGTCGCGCCGCCGCTGCCCGCGATAACGGCGTGCACAAAGAAGAAATTGTGCCAGTCACCCTGCACACTCGCCAGGGCGAGGTCACTTTCGACTTTGACGAGCACGTACGCGAAACCTCACCAGAAGCCCTGGCCAAACTGAAGCCGGCTTTCCAAAAGGACGGCACCGTCACGGCTGGTAACTCCTCTGGCATCAACGACGGCGCGGCTGCCCTGCTCCTGGGCACCGAGTCCGCCCTGAACCAGCACGGTTCTCAACCACTAGGCCGCGTGGTCTCTTGGGGCATCGGTGGCGTCGACCCCACCAAGATGGGCTTGGGCCCGATCACTGCCGTACCCAAGGCACTGCAGAAGGCAAGTTTAAGCCTGGACGATATCGACCTTATTGAATCCAACGAGGCATTCGCGGCACAAGCCATCGCCGTACAAGATGAACTGGGCTTCGATCCAGAAAAGACCAACGTGCACGGCGGCGCTGTAGCCCACGGACACCCGGTAGGCGCATCCGGTGCAATCTTGACTGTCAAGATCCTGCACCACCTGCGTGCGACCGACAAGAAATACGGTCTGGTCACCATGTGCATTGGTGGCGGACAAGGAATTGCACTGATTGTGGAGGCTGTATAAACATGACCACCAAGATCATCACGAACCCAGAACCAACCACCGTAGATGCCCCAGTGAAAAAAGCTGCCGTCATCGGCGCCGGCTCTATGGGCGCAGGCATCGCGGCTCTGATGGCCAGTGCTGGAATTCAGGTCACTCTGCTGGACATGGCCGACGAAGGCGATTCCCATGAGGAGCGCAGCGCACGAGCCTACAAAGGGATTGAAACCCAGAAAAATCGCAAAGGCTTTGTGCACCCCAAGTTCGTGGAAAATATTTCCGCTGGGAACACCACCGACGACCTGGACAAGCTGCATGAATGCGACTGGGTTGTCGAGGCCATTTTCGAGGATCTCGACGCCAAGCGCTCGCTGTATGAAACCGTCGCCCCTCATTTGAACGAGCACGCGCTGCTGTCGTCAAATACTTCCACCATCCCCTTGGCAGAACTAACGGCAAAGCTGCCTGACGTCCTGGCCAGCCGTTTTGCCATCACACACTTTTTCAACCCGCCACGCGTGATGCGCCTGGTCGAAATCGTCGAGGGCGAAAAAACCAGCGCAGCTACCCTGCAAACGTTGAATACCGCTGCTGAGCAGCAACTGGGCAAGGTCGTGGTTGACTGCCGCGATACCCCTGGTTTCATCGCCAATCGTCTGGGCTGTTTCTGGTTGGGTTCCGGCGCAGAACTGGCGATGGAACAAGGCATTTCTTATGAGCTTGCCGACGCCGTATTCTCCAAACCTTTCGGCATTCCTCGTACAGGTGTTTTCGGTTTGTTGGACTACATCGGCCTCCAGCTGGTGAAACCAATCTGGTCCTCGCTGACCAACGCGTTGCCAGAATCCGACCGGCTGCACCAGTTCAATCTGGGAAAAAACGATGTCATCAATGGTCTCGTGGATCGCGGACTCACCGGGCGTACCGGTGATGGCGGCTTCTACCAGGGCCGGGACAAGGTGATCCAAGCAGACTTCAGCTATGGCGAGCGTGAGACCCCAGAAGATCCTGCTACAAAGCACAAGGATGCTGCCGCAGTCATCACCGAAGATAGCCCCGGTGGCCGCTATGCCCGCGACCTATTCGCTGCGACGCTAGGCTACTGCTTGGAAACAGCAGAAGAAATCGCCGATACCGTCGAGCTAATGGATAAGGCCATGGTTTTGGGCTACGGCTGGAAGCAGGGCCCTTTTGCTTTGGCAGATTCAATCGGTCTAGAAAAGGTGGCAGAACTTTACGACGAAACACCTTCCCTGCTGCAGGCTGCCATCACAGCCGGAGGTTTCTACCCAGAAGTCGGCAAGGTGCTGGCCACCGACGGATCTGTTGCAGAGACCAAAGATCGCACTGGTGTGGTCACCGTTAAGGAATTGCTCGCCTCAGGCCAAGCCAAGACCGTGCGCGAAGCCAAAAAAGTCCGAGTGCATCTGTTAGATAATGGCGTCGGCATTCTGGACCTGCAGACCTCGCTAAACTCACTAAGCCAGCCAGCTCTCAACTCGATTCGTTCGATCGTGGACGATGCCGACCAGCTGGGTATCCAAGCATTGGTTGTGGGCAACGACGAGCAACGTGCATTTTCTGCGGGGGCAGACCTGACATCCATTGCCAAAGCAGGTGAAAGCAACGATACCCAACGCATTGATGATCTAGTGCGCAATGGCTCGCAGGTAATGCGCATTCTGCGTAATGCACCATTCCCCGTCGTTGGTGCAGTCCGGGGAGCTGCCTTAGGTGGTGGCTCTGAGCTTTACCTGTCCTGTGACCGCGTAGTTGTCCATGCAGATACCAAGGTGGGCTTCCCGGAACGCAACGTCGGCTTGTTCCCGGCTTGGTCCGGTACCGTCTCCCTACTGGAACGCATGCAGGGCCTGTACGACGATTACCACCAGCGTGCGTTTGACGTGATCACCGATGCCAAACCACTACCAAATATGTATTTCGCAGCAGAATACGGCTTTATCCGGGAAGGCGATGCCATCTTGATGTCGCCGGATCACGTACTGGGTTATGCCATTGAGCAGGCCGCAAGCATGATCGACGGCTATCAGCCACGTGAGGACACCACGATCGCTTTGTACTCTGGCGCTACCCCGCTGGATGAGGGCTGGCCGATTGCGGGAATGACAGACAATGATCATGTCATTGCCCGCCAGCTGGCGAAGCACTACACCGCCGCTGACGGTGTCAGTGAACTAGGCTTCGACGAATTCGCTGACCGGGAAGTCGAGCACGCCGTACCGCTGATTGCACTGCCAGCAAACGTGGAACGCGCTATGCACATGGCGAAAACTCGCAAGCCGCTGAACAACTAGGCCTGGATAGCACAGGCACAGCGCCGTTCTTGCTAAGGGCTACACCTACTACACCGAAGTAGGTGTAGCCTCCCGAGGTAGCTAGCGTTAAGCACGTTATTTAAACGCGCCCACGCCAGTGATCTTCTTACCAATGATGAGTGACTGCACCGTGTCGGTGCCTTCGTAGGTGTGATAAGCCTCGGTATCAGCAAAATGACGGGCAATATTGTTATCTAACAAAATGCCGACGCCACCGAGCATGTCACGGGCATCAGCAGCGACTTTGCGAGCACCACGAGTACAACGCAACTTGTTAAAGGAGGCCTGTTCGCCGGTGAGCTTGCCAGAGGCATTGAGTTCAGCGATGTGACGATTCAACAGCATCATTTGGCTGATCTCCAACTGCATATCTACCAAACGCTGCTGAATGATCTGGCTTTCAGACAAGCGACGCCCAAACTGGATACGCTCGTCTGCGTATTCTCGCGCTTTTTCATAACACGCAATGGCCGCACCCAACGCAATCCAAGCCACCCCAGTACGCGTAGCCATCAGCACGGCTGCGGTGTCTTTGAACGTTTTCGCGTTTTGCAGTTGGTTTTCTGCGGGAATGCGCACATCGTTAAGCTTGATGTGTGCCTGGTGGATAGCGCGCAATGAGATCTTATTTTCGATAACCTGCGCGTCGTAGCCCTTCGCATCCTGTGGCACGATGAAACCAGAAACCTCGCCGTCTTCAGTGCGGGCCCACACTACGGAAATGTCCCCGCCCTTACCCAGGCCGATCCATTTCTTTTCCCCGTTGAGCACCCACTCATCGCCATCGCGGTCAGCCGTGGTCTCTAAAGCAATCGAATCCGAACCGTGGTCTGGTTCCGTCAACGCGAAAGCACCCAGTAGCTCACCCGTGGCCATCTTCGGCAAATATTTATCTTTTTGTTCCTGCGAGCCACACATATCAATTGAGCGCATCGCCAACCCCGCTTGCACCGCCAGAATCGTGGCGACGGAGCCATCGATGCGGGCGACTTCCATCAGCGTTAAGCCAGAACCCAAATGCGACAAAGTTTCATGACCGGGCACATCCAAGCCGTCGGTGAGCAGATCGCGTTCTACGATTTCTGGAATCAAATCAAACGGAATTTCTGCACGTTGCCAGTAATCGTTGATGACAGCCTCAACCGGTTCACGCAAGCTTGCTGCCCGCTTCCAGGCGTTGAGGTCGGCTTCTGGGATATCGTTGAATACACCGAGCAGGTCTGTGCCTGTCGCAAGCGGGTTGGTGGACATGGTTCAGTCACTCCTTAAAGCGAATCATCGTTAGTATTAAGAGTGACTCACATCGCACTAATAGTCAAGCGGAATGCTCGTAACATTTTCTGGCATGCTTAACTAATAGTGCGTCGTCACCAATAGTGCGTCGTCGCCAACCAGACTGACTAGGAGGCATATACCTCATGGCAAATCCAAAACGTCGAGCACAAATTGCCGAAGCCGCAATGCAGCTTTTCGACGAGCGCGGTTACCACGCCACCGGCATGGAAGACATCGCCACGGCCGTCGGCATGCGGGCCTCCAGCCTGTATAACCACTACAGGTCAAAACAAGAAGTACTGGCGGATATCGCGATTAGCTCTATGGAGGCATTGCTGCGCTTCCATGCGACTGGCTATTCGCCTATGAAAACCAGCGCCGACAAGCTTTTTGCCAGCATGAAATATCACACCATATTCCATGCAGAACAAGCTCAGCGAGCACGCATCGTCAATAACGAAATCCGTGCTTTGCAAGAGCCTTCGCGGTCCATCGTCGTACAGATGCGACGTGATTATGTGGCCCGGTGGATGGCGATTGTGCGCGAAGGTATCGATTCTGGGGTCTTTGTTGCCGACGACATCAAGATCGTGTCCTGGGCACTCATTGATATGGGCATCGGTGTCTCGCAATGGTACGCCGATGGTGGGCGACTCAGCAGTGAAGAGCTCGGCGATATGTACGGCCGCATCGCCTTACGTCAGCTGTGCAAGCCCAGCGCGCATAACGTCCACGACACCCCCAGTCCCAATAGCCAATCCCCGATCACGGACAATAAGCACGACTAAATCCCGCGCCCAGGTCTACAGCGGCTTAAATATTTAAGCTTGCAGCCTTGTGCGCGGGACTCCTCAGCCCTGAAAATTCTTGCCGACTATTACTTACCCACTACTGCTTACCGGCCTTAGCCAGCAAATCCAGTGCACGACGATAGATCGGGGCATCAACATAGTTACCGGATTCCAGCTCTACCGAAGATTCCTTACGCGCTACAGCTTCTTCAAATTTCTCCACGGCCTCACGTGCCCAGGCGATAGCGCTATCTGATGGCTTAAACGCCGCAGTCACAATCTTGCACTGAGATGGGTGGATGCACAATTTGCCGCTAAAGCCCAACGCACTGGCGTAGTGGGTGGCATCCACCAGCCCATCTTCGTTAGCCACGTTGAAATACGGAGTATCCACCGGTGGCGATAACCGGAAAGCGACGGAGGCGGTGGCCAGCGTCGAACGGGCGAATAGCAAAGCATCCCGGTTCGAGTGGTTCACACGTAGCTGCTCGGAATAATCGCCCGCACCAAAGGCCAACTGGGTCACTCCACGGGTGGAAGCAATCTCTGCAGCGTTAACAATGCCGCGGGCGGTTTCTACCAAAGCCACGATTGGTACCGGAGCGCCGTCAGAGTCTTTCAATAACTGCTTGGTTTCTGTCATCGCCTTGGACTCGTTAACCAGCGGCTGCATAACAAAATCCAGTTGATCCGATACCGCCTGAAGTGCTTCCAGGTCCTTCGGATACTCCTGCGAGTTCACGCCATTAATACGCACACCAATCAACACCGGCTTATGCGCGGCAATGATATCTGACCCCTGGCCAGAAGAGTATTCCTCGATAAACGAGACAATATTCTGCCGAGCACGCGCCTTGTTCTCTGGTGCACAAGAATCTTGCAAGTCGAAAACGATCGAATCGGTCCCACAATCTACAGCCTCTTGGAAGCTATCAGGGTGGTCACCGGGAACAAACAGAGGCGAAACGAGTGAAATCATATCTTTGAGTCTACGTGAGGAAGATCAACAATACGGCTTTAGGATTCAGATTTCCTGTCCCTGACTTAACCAGGCACATACCAAAATTCGCAGGCCACTAGTGCGCGTGAATCATCCGGATCAAGCCACCATCCACAACGTGTTCATCACTGCGTTCTGGTTGCAGCGCATACGCGGTTAGCTGCTGAAATTGTGCTTCTTGTTGAGCGGAAAGCCCGCAGCCCGGTGCGGGCTGCTGCGAATCTGCGTGCCACATGGCTAACAGCATAACGGGCCAGGCGGGCTAACGGCCATTCCGGATAGCACTCGCTCGTCCTTTCGCTTCCCGCGCGGCGCGCACGCTTGCGGAAGGATGCTTATCTTCTGTCGCCAAACGTTCAAACGCCAAGGCAGCTAATGCCGCGGCCTGATCCCCCAGGATCGAATCATTGAAATTAATCTTCGGTGAGTGATTCCAATCGCGCAGATGCTCCGGCTTGTCCGGATTTGCGGTACCCAAGAACATGAAAGTTCCTGGCACCTGGGCCAACACAAAACCGAAGTCTTCCGAGGCCATCATCGGCGCCTCAAAGGGTTGCACGGCCTCTTCCCCGAACATTTCGCCCCATACAGAGGCCGCGAATTTGGTTTCCCGAGGATTAGTCTTCGTCGTTGGGTACAGCACCTGGAAATCAATATCTACAGAACAGCGATGCGCGGCGGCGACGTTACCGGCTACCTCGGCAATCATTTGGCGTACCGCATCAATCTTTTCATCACGCAGCACCCGCACGGTCGCACCCAAAGTTGCGGTGTCTGGAATCGCATTAAACGCTCCTTCTCCGGCTCGCACGTTGGTCACCGTCACCACAATGGGATCCAGCGCATCAAAACGACGGGTGATAGCCAGCTGCAAGGACGTCTGAATCTCTGCCAACGCTAACACAGGATCAATAGCATCATGCGGGCGAGAGCCATGCCCGCCTTTACCAGTGACAGTAATGGTCAAGTTCGATGATGAAGACATCATCGGCCCTGGCACATAGTGGAAAGTGCCGTAATCCTGCGGGCCAACATGGATACCGTAGGCCGCAATTGGGCGCCGACCAGCAGCATCCAGTACGCCTTCTTCAATCATGGGCGCTGCCCCACCCGGGCCTTCCTCACCCGGTTGGAACATGAAAATCACGTCACCGGCTAGTTCTTCCCGGTAGCGGCACAGGATTTTCGCTGCCCCGACCAAACCTGCGGTGTGTAAATCGTGGCCACAGGCATGCATGTAATCATTTTTCGAAGCAAAAGGCAGGTCCAGACGCTCACGTACTGCCAAAGCATCCATGTCGCCACGCAGCAACACGGACACGGGATGCTCGCCTCGCTTCCCACCACGCAACACCGCGATCACAGAAGTCAGTTCCCTGCCAGTGGTAATTTCCAACGGCAAACCCTCTAGCTCACGCAGTACCTTTTCTTGAGTGCGTGGTAGATGCAAGCCGATTTCTGGATGCTCGTGGAGGTCACGGCGTAGTTCTTGCAGCTCACTGATGATTTCGCTGGCGGCACCACGGAATAATTCCCCGACCGGTTGGCCACCAACAGTAGCCCGCACGAATTCCAACGGGTCTTGTGCCTGTGCCGCGCGCTGCGGAAGCCCTTGCCCCTGAGCCTGTGGCTGCCCAGGGCTAACTGGGCGCCCGACGCGCCCTGGGCTGGCGGAACGGCGATTGTTTAGCGGATTAAACTCTGGCTGTTGCGATTCTGGGCGGGGCACGTGAAGTAACACTTCCTTCGCTAAGAAACCACACCGCGCACAAGACGTCTCAGGAAACTACGCGTGCGCGACGCGAGTCGGTAAAACACTTATGCCCTTCCACAATAGTGAATTTTGCGAGCGGTTACCGACTGCGTCTCATTAGCACCAGCAATCGGTCACTAGACGCGACTAATAACAGTGCCTAACAGCGGCACCTAATGGCAGCGCCTAATCACCATCAGTCGACAGTGCCGCCACGAAAGCTTCCTGTGGTACGTTCACCGAGCCCAGTGACTTCATGCGCTTTTTACCGGCTTTCTGCTTTTCCAACAGCTTCCGCTTACGCGAAATATCGCCGCCATAGCATTTCGCCAACACGTCCTTACGCATCGCACGAATGTTTTCGCGGGCAATAATCTTCGCGCCAATAGCCGCCTGCACCGGCACTTCGAATTGTTGGCGCGGAATGAGCTCTTTCAGCTTCTTCGTCATCTTGTTGCCATAGTGATATGCATGCTCGCGGTGCACGATTGCACTGAAAGCGTCGACAGGATCACCCTGCAACAAAATATCGACCTTAACCAGATCCGCCAACTGCTCACCGGCCTCCTCGTAGTTCAACGAGGCATAGCCTTTGGTGCGAGATTTCAGCATGTCGAAGAAATCAAAGATGATCTCACCCAACGGCATCGTGTAGCGCAACTCGACTCGGTCTTCAGAAAGGTAGTCCATGCCACCCATTTGTCCACGCTTGGACTGGCATAGCTCCATGGTCGGCCCGACGAAATCCGCTGGCACAATGATGGTCATTTTCACGATCGGCTCATAGACCGCATCGTGCTTACCCTCTGGCCAGTCCGCAGGATTGTGCACATACTGCTCGGTGCCGTCTTCTTTGACCACGCGATAAGTCACCGAAGGCGCGGTGGAAATCAAGTCCAGGTCGAATTCACGTTCCAGACGGTCGCGGGTAATTTCCATGTGCAGCAGCCCCAGGAATCCGCAGCGGAAGCCGAAGCCCAGCGCGACGGAAGTTTCTGGTTCAAAGGTCAGTGAGGCGTCGTTAAGCTGGAGTTTTTCTAGCGCATCACGCAGGTCAGGGAAATCTTCCTGCGAGATCGGGAACATGCCCGAATAAACCATCGGTTTGGGTTCGTCATAGCCCTGCAGTGGTTCCTCGGCTCCTTTGTTGGCCCAGGTAATGGTATCGCCAACTTTGGTCTCACGAACGTCTTTTACACCCGTGATGACGTAGCCAACTTCACCAGGGCCTAAGCCTTTACAAGAGGTTGGCTTTGGCGAAACGATGCCCATATCCAGAATTTCCAGGTCTGTCCCGGTATTCATCATGCGTACTTTTTGCCGTGGCTTCAACTGGCCATCGACCACCCTGATATAGGTAACGACACCACGGTAGACGTCGTAGACAGAGTCGAAGATCATTGCGCGGGCGGGCGCGTCGTCTGGATAATCTGTGTGTGGTGGCGGTGTCAGTTCGACGACTTTGTCCAGCAGCTCAACCACACCTTCGCCGGTTTTTCCGGAAACATGCAGGACATCTTCTGGTTCACAACCGATGATGTTCGCCAGCTCTAGGGCATATTTCTCTGGATCTGCGGCAGGCAAGTCAATCTTGTTGAGAACTGGAATGATCTCCAGCTCGTGTTCCATTGCCAAGTACAAGTTCGCCAAAGTTTGCGCTTCGATGCCTTGGGCTGCGTCGACAAGCAAAATGGCTGCCTCACAGGCATCCAGGGCCCGGGAAACTTCATAGGTGAAGTCGACGTGGCCGGGAGTGTCATTCATCTGCAGCACGATTTCTTCACCCTTATGCGGGCCGGACGTTGGGACCCACGGCAAGCGCACAGACTGCGCTTTAATCGTGATGCCACGCTCACGCTCAATGTCCATGTTGTCGAGGTACTGATCGCGCATATCACGCGCATCAACGACGTTGGACAATTGCAGGATGCGGTCCGCCAGGGTGGATTTACCGTGGTCAATATGCGCAATGATGCAGAAGTTGCGCAGGCGCTCGGTTTCGGTGAACGTCTGCGCTGCAAAATTTTTCGACATTACTTCCTCGGACTACCTCTCGTTGTAAACTCCCACCAGCCTACCGAACCACGCCGCAAGGAAAATAGCCAGGACAGCTAAGCGCAATAGCTAGGATGACTAGTATGTCTGCAGCACGGCGGAAAAATAAACGCTGGTCGCCATCCAGCCCCAACGAAGACCTGTTGGAAAAAGGTCTGGCACTAATTAACCAGCGCCTAGGCATGCAGAACACCGTGTCGCGCTCAGTGGCGCGTGCCGCAGCAAAAATTCAAGTATGGAAATCCCGCGCACTGACCCGCACAATTTTCTACGCCCCCGATATGGACGGACACGCTGATTCCGGCGAGGTCGTATGGGTTTGGACACCCACCGACGGCATCGATTCCCCACCACGCGAACGCGCAGTGTTGATTGTTGGGCGGACGAATAGCAGCGTGCTGGCCTTGTTAATCTCGCCGAATCCTACGCATGATCACGATCCGCGGTGGACCAGCATCGGCACCGGGGAATGGGATGAAGCAGGTCGGCCCTGTTGGATTCGGGTGGATCGCGTGCTCGAGATCCAAGAGCAATATTTGCGTCGGCAAGGCGTGTTATTTCCTAGACGACGTTTTGAACGGATCGCCAACCGGCTGCGCAACGAACATCAATGGAATTAGTCGGTACGCGATACGGCGTGACGTGGCAAGGCAATAGACAAGACACGGCGAAGTGAAATGAAGTGGGATTATCGGCCTAATTCTGCTAGGCTCTACAGGGTTGCTCGTCTGTCGAGCTGCACCAAGCGGGGCGGTCAGGACCTTGGGTCCGCCCGATAACGGTTTGGTGACGCGCATCTAGGGTCAGTTTCGGCTGATCGTAATGCTGGAAATGCTTAGGCAGAATGAGTTTTCACGTCAATGTCTATCGACTATAAGAGGTATCTTCACCATGGCAAACATTAAGTCCAAGCAGAAGCGCGTAATCACTAACGAAAAATCGCGCCGTCGCAACCAGCACGTTCGTTCCCGCGTTCGCACCATGATGCGCAACTTCCGCTCCGCTGTGGAAGCTGGCGACAAGGCCGTCGCGGAAGAGAAGCTGCGCGTAGCTTCCCGCGAGCTGGACAAGGCTGTTTCCAAGGGCGTTTTCCACCGCAACACCGCCGCTAACAAGAAGTCTGGCATGGCCAACCTTTTCAACAAGATGGAAGGCTAAGCTAGTTTCTAGCTCAGTCAGTTTCTCACTGAATAGCTGCTAGTCTTGCGCGGTCACCAAAAAGAACCGGCCTGGGTTACTGCACACCCGGACCGGTTCTCTAGTTTTACAGTCACAACGCTTGAAACTATCCTTAACTTTAGCGGTTAACCTTAGTTTTGCACATGATACGTAAAACATATTTGATATTTCCCACCAAAAGCCCTTAAAATTGGGAGCGCAATGCAAGGATAAACCCGTCTATCTCCGGGATTTTGAATTGCGCAACATTCATAAGGACATCAAGGAGAAGACTTATGCCTTTGCCTAAAGTAAACCCAATGGACCCAACCAACCCACTCGTTGCCGATGCACAGGCATCCAGCGTCGGTAACTTCATCGAGGCTATCGGCGTTAACATCGCCAATGTAATCTCTGGCTTCGCCGAAGCTTTCATTCAGGCCTTCGGCTCCAGCTTCTAATTTAGGCAAATAAGCCTAATGCCTTGGTCTAAATTCACTTAGACCAAATCTGCCCGTCAGCGCTTAAGCGTTGGCGGGTTTTTCCTATTCACGGCATTTTTCTACTTCTTATGTAAATATTAAATTAGCAAAGCATAATATTACTAGATTGCGGTTTTTATCACAGTAGAATCTTTCGACCTGGGATTTTTCAGTTTCTTACTGGGAATCATTTGCTCAATATATTTCCCTGCCCCTAGAGTTGGGGGCGCAATACAGGGCGAGCCTAGAACAACAAGCGTTCGACCTAATTCATCTCTACATTTAAGGAGTCCCCATGGACAAGCTTCCTGCAGACGCACCAACCACCACCGGCATCCTGGCTTTCATCGAACAGATCGGCGTGGGCATCGCATCCGTCATCTCCGCTATCGCTGAGCCTTTCATTCAGCTTTTCGGCTCCAGCATCTAATTTAGGCCAAGGCCAAAACAACCGATTGGGAACCCCTACCCCAGTCAATGCCTAAGGCGGCTAACACAACAGTGTTAGCCGCCTTCACAATTACCCAGCAAGCAACTCAACTTGCCCATCGCGCCAGCCCCTGGGTCAACAACTCCAGGTACAACAACACATTCCTAAAGGAAAGTGTTGCAACGACTCTCTGAACTCACGGCGCAGCCATAAATGCAAAAACTCCCCAGCGGAAAACCGCTGAGGAGATCTCAAAGTAACGGCAGGAACTTAGAGCCCCACCGCAGCTGTTAAACAGTCAATTACTTGGAGGAGCTCAGAACGTTGGTGAAAACGCCGGAAACGCCAGCGAATACGAACTTAGCAGCCTCGATGAGGTAACCAGCAACGCCGCTAGCGGTGGTGGACAGGTTAACAAGAATATCGTTGATCATGGTCAACAATCCTTTCATATGAAACGAACGGTACGTGACATAGCTTAACAAGCTACAGTCCACCGCCCATAACCCAACGAAAATATATAAATCCATAAGGCTCGCGTTAAACAAAAAGGTTTTTCTGCAAGTAAATGCGAAGAAATCAAATTAACTGCGCTAAAAATCCCGTTTGAACTGTATGAACTCGAACGTAATATTTTTTGTTTTCCACTTTTTATTTTCGTTACAAGCTACCCCCAGATTAGTGCGTTACAGATTCAGATGCCCCATATTTTTGGGGCATAGTACGCTGTCTAAAAGAATCCTATCCCCCGATAGAAATCGGTTTTAGTTACGATCTCACTGCTTATTGCTTAAAAAGGCATGAAAATGCACCCAACCAATCCAGATTGGGTGCATCCAGAGTATTTTCAACGGCTTCCAAGCATTACTTGGCTCCAGATTTTGCAGGTGACCTATGCCCTCTTGAGTCTTGAGTCTTGGATCTTGGCTCTATAGCCTAAGCCCAAATCATTGTCACAAGCCCGTTAATAGCCAGAGAGCCGCCAATAACCATAAACAGCACTCCAGAAGCAATATCAATCCACGGCCCGGCGGCTAATACACGACGACGTACTGCCTTCGTCGACAAGAAGAATGCCACAACCACAAACAACAAAAACGCTGAGAGTGTCAACGCCGCAATCACAGCAATGGACAAACCAATCGATGGGCTTTGCGGCAACAACGGCGCCACAATTGCCGCTAGGAACAGTACAATCTTCGGGTTCGCGATATTCGTCAGCCAGCCAGTTTTAAACGCAGACTTTAACGAGCCCAAACGTAGCGCAGCGTCGGCCAGATCCACCGGCTTAGTGCTACGGTCGCGCCAGCCGGCCATAGCCATATTCCGCCCCATCCAGATCAACGCGATACCACCAATCAGCTGTACAAAGGCCAGCACAGACGGATAGGCAGTCAAGATCGCAGCCGCCCCAAACACCGTCAGGCTAGTCCACATCACCACCCCCAGCTGAATGCCTAGCGCAGCAGCTAATGCGTGCGTCCGCGATCGCGTCGCCAAGCGCATGATCAAAATCATGTCCGGACCGGGGCTGGCAGCTCCAGCGAGATTCAGCGCTAACAGGCTAGCCCACTGTGCCAGCGTCACTTGGTATTCTCAAAACGCTCGAGCAGATCCGCACGCTCAAACATACGCGCAGTATCCACCGCCGTCGGGTGCCCGTGATTCGGATCTGCCCCGGCTGCGAGCAACACATCTACCACTGCATCTTCCTTCTTGAACACCGCGCCAGCTAATGGCGATTGGCCGCGGTCATTGAGCTTGTCGACGTCTGCCCCACGCTCAGCCAGGCCACGCACCAAATCAGCGTGACCATGATAGGCAGCCATCATCAGCAGACTGTGGCCTTCGTGATTAACCAAATCTGCGTTCAGACCATGCTCAATGTATTCGAGCAACGTGGTATCACCGGCTCGTGCGAAATCAAAAAGCTTAGTGGCGAATTCCTGCAACTGCAGATCATCTGCTGGTTCCGGTTGTTTCGTAGCGTCTTTTTCTGTGTCTTTTTCAGTCATAGCGCCACAATTTTAGCGCGCAAGCTCCGAAATTTTCCGCACCGCTGATTCCAACGCGTACTCGGCGTCGCCTCCCTGGCCTTTCACCTCAGCATCCAACTCAGCAATAATCATCACCGCCTGCGATACATTTTCGCCCCGCCACCGGCGCGCCACCTTCAATGATTTATCCACCAGCCACGGAGGCATTCCCAATTGTCCAGCGAGTTTTTGCGCATTACCGCCATGCTCTGAATACAAACGCGCCACCGTACCCACCTTGCTCGCCAACGCATAGGCCAGTTTCACCGGTGGTTCTCCCAACTGCAAGGCGCGTCGCACCGAAGCCACTGCTTGGGAAGTGTGGCCGGCTACTGCAGCATCTGCGATATCGAAACCGGATACCTCTGCCACGCCTTGGTAATACTCGCGTACTGCGGCCTCGGTGACGTTTCCATTGGTATCGGCAACCAGCTGACTCACTGCCGAGGCAAGTTCACGTAAATCCGATCCCACCCCTTCCAACAGGCTGTGAGTAATTTCCGGGCCCACCCGCACGTTGTGTCGCCGGAATTCCTGGGTCAGCCAATTGGCACGCTCAGAGGGCTTTAGCTTGGCCACGCGATGAGTCTGCGACAATTTTTCAATCTTTTTCATTATCGCCTGATTTCGCCCACCACCGGCATAAACAATGATGATGGTGACCGAAGGCGCTGGGTTCACACACGCATCCAACAACAAATTCAATGGTTCTTTTCCAGCGGTTTCTGCATTGGTGACCACCACAA
This sequence comes from Corynebacterium sp. EPI-003-04-2554_SCH2473622, assembly GCF_001665955.1. Taxonomy (NCBI): domain Bacteria; kingdom Bacillati; phylum Actinomycetota; class Actinomycetes; order Mycobacteriales; family Corynebacteriaceae; genus Corynebacterium; species Corynebacterium sp. EPI-003-04-2554_SCH2473622. The sequence continues at coordinate 94,568 of NZ_LZMN01000072.1, forward strand.
TCCGCTCGTCGCCAAATAACGACGGGCTGGTGGCTTCAATAAGCTCCGGGCCGGTAATATCCCCGGCGCGCAACGTAGTTTGGTGAACCTGCTCGCCATCAGCGGCATTGTTGCGGACTTCCGCCGTCAAGTCTAAGCGCACGCGCTCCGCCAAAAATTCTTCGTCTCCAATAATTAACTGGACGCTGGAATTCAATGCCATGTTTCCTATCGTGCCACAGCTAGAACTTGCCGCTTTCGGCGCGCTGTGAGCCATCGACGTACACGGTTACTGGACCGTCTCGATTGGGGAAAATAATCGGGATGCCGGCAGGCGTCGCGGTCGGCCGATCGGCCTTTCTTCCCGACGAATCGGTAACCACAATAGCTTCTGTGTTGCCGGGAATAGTCTCTGCAGCAATCTGGCCGGAATAATCTGTGATTTCTGCAAGCTCATCAATTACCAGCACGTTATCCGGAGAGATTTCTGCTGGCGCCGGTGGGCGTTGGAGCCAGCCCGCAAACAACATGCCTGTAATACCGACAGCAATGGTGGTCCGCACCAATCCCGCCAGCAAGGCTACGATTATCCAGCCATATGCAATCGCAGCGGCCCACGGAGTGACCTCGATGGTTGCCAATGGAAGGTCTTGTGCCCAGCTCGCAACGCGGTAAATCCACCACACTACGGGTTCTGCGAGTTTCAGCGCAACAGCTTCTGCTGGAAAAGGTAGTGGCAACACGGCCAGAATGGTGGCAGCCAACCCAAGCAATAAGGCGATGCTGACCACGGGGGTAACCGCAACATTGGCGAGCACACTCACCACCGAGACCCGGCCGGCCATGAGCGCCACGAGGGGCATGGTCACAATATCCGCGGCAATAGAAACTGCGAAAGCCCGGACGACCACATCAGGTAGTCGAATTCGCGCCAACGGCCGGTACAACAAGGGCACTAACGCGATGATTCCCGCGGTCGCTGCCACCGACAACGCAAAACCGAAAGTCACTGCCAAATCGCTGTCAATAAGCAAAAGAGTGATCACCGCAATGCTCAAAGCATGAATCGGTGGCATGCGGGAGGAATTCACAATGGCCGCAACTCCGACGAGACCGGTGATGCTTGCGCGCAACACAGATGGTGCCGGCCCCACCACACTGGCGTAGAAAGCCAATACCGCTAGCGCTGCAATCGATTGACCTACCGGACCACACCGTGCGACACGGGCGAGTATTACGGCAGCAGCCACAATCGTCGCCACATGCAAGCCACTCACTGCGGTGAGATGGCTTAATCCAGCATCGATATACATTTGGCGTTGCTGATCTGTCTGCGCACTTCTATCCCCCAGTACCATTCCCGGAACCAGGGCCGCGGTATGTTCACCGAGAAATTGTTGACTAGCTGCTTGCAAAGAATCAGAGATATTAGCCGCAAATTTGGCAAAACCGGTAGGAGGTTGTACTTCCAGGATCTCGCCACGGACTACCACCGGGGCTAATCCAGGACGAGCAGATTCCTGATATGTAGCATCAACCAATATCTGGGATCCGGGAGCTATTCCAGCTGGCTGTTGTGCTGTTTGTCTGGCGGTTTGTTGCACGGTGTCTGCATCCATGCCGGTGGTAGCCGGTTTAGTGAACAAAGCCAAGTTTGGCGCAAGACCATCTACCTTGACTGGAAAATAGTATCCGCCAAATTCTAGTGCCGTACCACGCCCGGCCACCGTGGCCGACAATTGCTCCGAATAAGAAAAAGCTGCTGCGCGACGCTGGCGGGTGGCTGCCATAAACAACGCTGCACCAGCCGCGGCTACTACCAGCATTGCGTGTTGCCAGTGCCCAGTGAATATGCACACCGCACCAACCACCACGAGTAATACAACCGCCCAACCTGGGCCTCCGGTTAAGATCACCAACAGCACAACCGCCCAACTCGTCAGTGCACTAGGCAGCAAACGCAGATCTTGCATGGCTGGTTTATACCGTTACTTCATCTTTTAGCCGGGAAAACTTCGCCGGACCAATCCCGGGCACCTCTAAAAGCTGATCTACAGCAGCAAAGCCACCATTCGCATCCCGAAACTCTATGATCGCAGCAGCTGTAGCTTCGCCTACGCCATGTAACGACGTCAGCTCAGCAGCCGAGGCAGTATTCAATGGAATCGGACCAGTATTTGCACCTGGCCCTGTACCGGTGCTGCCGTTTCCTCCGCTGCTCTCGCTGTTCGGTGCAGCAGCTAAAGGAACAGGATCATTCGGACCAAGCACTACTAACTGTTGGCCATCACTGAGTCGTTCTGCATGATTGATGCGAACCAAATCTGCTTCCGGCAACACACCCGCCACCGCCAGCGCGTCAGCGGCACGGGAACCTTCGGGAAGGGTCATTATTCCCGGGTTATGCACTAACCCCACTACCGAGACCACGATCTCTTCAACTCCGTGGGGACCCGCGGTGCCATCACCGGAAGTCTTGGCGCCTGCTGAGGCTTCCCCGGTTGTATCGTTCCTTGCAGTGGCATCACCCGCTGCTCCAGATCCTGCAGTGCCATCCCCTGCAGAGTTCCCACCGGAGGCTGCAGCAGACCCTGCTGCCAGCGCAGCGAAATCCGGCTGCTCCGAATCCGACTTCCCCGAACCTAGTCCATCCGAGCTCAACGCCCACCACAGCACGCAGCCAATCAGCGCAAACACTGCCGCGGCAATCGCTGCGGTTTGCGACAAAGAAAACCGTGGTTTGGGATAATCCACCGCCATGAGGTCTTCTTCTCCAGTCGGGCGGGTTAATTCCGCAATACGTTCTTTTAGGCGTGCTGTTGGGCTCATGGCCGCGATATTAAAAGTACAAAAGAAGAAAAAGAATACGGCCGCCAACAAGCCTGTGAAAAATTACCTGACAGGTCAACACGCTGCAGCGTTCTGTGGATAACTAACGCACAAACAACGCTATTCCTATAAAACCGTGCTAGTAAAAGCGAGCTAATAAAAACAGGCTAATCTGCCACGGTAAAAACAGCAGAAACCCCGATCGCGCCGGTGCCGACATGCACTCGCAACACTTCACTCATCTCCATGACCATCACCGAAGAACCAGGAGCTAAGGCGTCGACAAGCAAGTCATATAACGTCTCTGCTGCCTCTTCTGCCTCGCTATGCTGCACCGCGATAAACGCCGGCTCGCCAGCAGCCTGCTGAGAAATCAGCTCGACCAACTTGTTAAAGGCTTTGGTTTGGGTGCGGGTTTTCCCAACCAACTCCAACTTGCCTTCCTTAAACTGCATAATCGGCTTCGTCGCCAACAATGCGGTCGACAACATTGCCGTTGTCGTCGACAAACGACCTGAACGGCGCAGATCATCAATCCGGTGCAAATACACCCAAGTAGCAGAACGCGACAGGACCCCCAACGCAGCGTCATGACATTCATCGAGGTCAGCGCCCTGTTGTGCAAGTTTCGCGGCCGTCATCACTGCCGCGCCCATTGCCATCGCGATCGCCGGTGAATCGATAAGGCGAATCTCATCATCGTCGAAAAGCCCCACTGCCGTCTGCGCAGAGTTCCACGTCGCAGACAACTCTTTTGGCAAATGCATCACCAGCACGCCGTCCCCCCGGCTGCGCTCCACCAACCGACCATAAGTTGCCGCCAACTCCAATGACGACAACCCCGCTGTGGAACGCTCTACCGAACCATCCTTGGCAGTTTTCTCCATCACGTGCAGATCCAACACAGTGATGCCAAGTTCTGCGATAACGTCCTCGCTCAAACTAGCTGAGGAATCCGTAACCACCTGAACCGCCATTTAGTCCCCTCGACCCATATTCCAGCCTTCAAGAAACCACCGGGCACTACGCGCATCAGCCGTAGTCGAAAACCGCGGACTAGACTTCGCAGCATCCGAGTGCAATCCCGGGCGCGCGACCAGCTTGGCCCAATGTGTATTCTTCAGGCTCGTCAGCATGGGGAACTGCTCCACTTGCAAATCCAATAAAGCACAAGCCAACGCGGAAATCGCGCCATTGTGAGCAACCAACAACACCCCACCGTCGTCCCAGTCGGAATACTCTTCCATCAGCTCGTCGACAACCGGACGGATACGCTTGGACACATCCACGCGAGATTCACCTCCCGGTGGAGTCCAGCGAGCATCATTGCGCCATTGCGCACGCGCTCCCGGATACTGCTCGTCAACCTCGGTACGAGCCAGACCTTGCCAGTCACCCAAATGAGTCTCGCGCAAGCGTTTATCGGTAGTGACTTCCAGCCCCAAACGATCAGCAATATGACCGGCAGTGGTGGCCGCACGGCTTAAATCTGAAGCAACGATACGCGTGATGCGGACGTCGGCAAGCGACTCCGCTGCCTGGCGTGCCTGGGCATGCCCGCGTTCAGAAAGCTCGGTGTCCAACTGGCCCTGCATCCGCCCGCTGGCGTTGTAGGTCGTCTCACCATGGCGGACGAGATACAGAGAGCGGGTCATGAGCGCTCCTCGCCCACCACCGGAATATCATCGATAGCCTGGGCAGAACGCACCTGCGCACCGTCGAACTCAGAATAAGTACCCGGACGTGAATATTCCACGCCATCGACTTCTACCAGTGGGCAATCGCCATACAAGCGGTCCAGGCCATAAAAATCGCGTTCATCATTGTGCTGGACGTGCACGACAATATCGCCATAATCCAGCAACACCCAGCGATAATCACGCTGGCCTTCCCGACGCAACGGCTTCCGGCCAGCGTCTTTCAGGTCTTCTTCAATCTCGTCGACGACAGCCTTAACCGCGCGCTCCGTATCCGCCGAAGCAATAATGAACACCTCGGTAATGCCCAGGACATCAGAAACGTCCATGGCAACGATATTGGCCGCAGATTTCTCATCAGCGGCGCGAACGGCCACACTCGTGAGTTCGCGAGCGGTATCAGTAGCGGTCAATGCGCACCTTCCTCTTTCTGGCAATAATTTCTTCTGACAGTAGTTAGCTCTGGCAGTAGCTTGTTCTGGCAGTAGCTTGTTTTGGGAATAACTTGTTTTTGACAGCGCACAGCTTCGTGGACTGTGCAGTGAGCGCCAAAGTTGGTCAAGCCCATGAATGGTCTAGTCACAGTTTCGCACGAACTAGCCGGTTTGGGCTAGTTTTCCGCATATAAATTGTTCTTCGAGATATACTGCACCACCCCATCCGGAACCAAATACCACACCGGGCGGCCCTGTCCAGCGCGCTCGCGGATATCGGTAGACGAGATCGCAAGCGCCGGTACATCCACCAAATCTATGCGACGCTCATGAATATCCGGCAGCATCGCCTCAGACAACTCGTAGCCCGGGCGGGTTACCGCCACAAAACGCGCCATCTCGAACATCTCCTCCCACTTATGCCACGACACGATATTCGCCATGGCATCAGCACCCGTGATAAAAAACAGCTCGGCTTCCGGGTATTTTTCCCGCAAATCCCGCAGCGTATCGACGGTATAGGTAGCGCCAACACGGTCAATATCGACGCGGCTCACCCCAAAGCGCGGATTCGACGCAGTAGCAATCACCGTCATCAAATACCGCGCCTCTGCCGGGGTGACTTGCTTATCTGCTTTTTGCCAGGGCTGACCAGTAGGCACGAACAAGACGGTGTCCAAACAAAACTGGTCCGCCACCTCACTTGCAGCAACCAAGTGACCGTTGTGGATCGGATCAAAAGTACCGCCCATTACGCCAATGCGCTGACGGGAACCGGGCATGCTAGCACGACAAACACCGCGATTATGAGGTTTAGCCATGCACAATCCATTCTGCTAATTCATCGACCACGAGGCCATCGTTCGGATAATCAATGAGGAAATAATCACCGTGAAACCAGCTTCATCCCGCAAGGCAGCTACTGCAGAGTGCGGGGTGAGATCACAGGCGAAATCATCAGTCATACAGTAATTAATGCGCCGCACCGAAGCTAATTCCGGGCGTAACAACGGCGGCACCACTGCCGAACCAGCAATGAGCCCGTTACCAACCCGTGGACTGCCCACGATAGAAGGATCCTCAGCGCCTAATTGCGGATTTCCAATATAAACCGCCCCGCGTAATTGGTTTTTCTGGTGCAAATATTTTTCCAGGTGGCTGAGCACAATCGAACCTTGCGAATAACCAAACACAATATAATCCGGGTGGCAGCCTGTGGAATCCTCAAGCTCTTCCACGAAACCAGGTGCCTCGTCGATACCTGACCGCAAGCTCCCAACCACACCAGAAATTGCTTCATGCGCGATTACGCGCGGCGGGGTTTCCCGCAAAATTTCTCCAAGACTGGCGGAAAACTCGAACGCATTCGGATCACTACCGCGCTCAGCGAGCCCCGTGCAGCAGTCATCGCCAGCCTTGTTGCAGCACGGACTCGCAAGCATGAGGCAGTCATACCGGGAATTATTCCAGCTCACATAATCAAATGCGAGCTGACTTATGGGCGGGTGTGACCAGTGCCCTGCAAAATCCACTTGCTAGAGGTCAGCTCCGGCAAAGCCATGGGGCCGCGAGCGTGCAGTTTCTGGGTGGAAATGCCAATCTCTGCACCCATGCCGTAAACCTCACCATCGGTGAAGGCAGTGGATGCATTCAGCATCACTGCAGCGGCATCGACCTCATTGGCGAACTTCTGCAAAATATCTGCATCTTGCGCGGCAATACCTTCGGTATGTCCGGTGCTCCACTTCTGAATGTGCGCGATAGCACCATCGACACCACCGACAACCTTGGCGTTAATATCCATGGACAGGGATTCTTCTGCCCAATCTTCCTCAGTAGCTTGCACCGCGTTTTCCACACCGAAAGCGGAGAGCTCTTCTACATCACCATGAATAGTTACCGCAGCATCCTGTAGTGCGCGTACAACCTGTAGCTTGTCTTCATCGCTCAATGCGGAATCCAGCAGTACAGTCTCGGTGGAGTTACACACCGAGGTACGACGGGTCTTTCCGTTAACCACCATCGCGATGCCCTTGTCAAGATCTGCCGATTTATCAATATAAAAATGGCAGTTCCCAGTACCGGTTTCGATGGTCGGTACAGTAGCACCCAACACAACCGCGTTAATCAGGCCAGCACCACCACGTGGAATAACGAGATCCACAAGGCCACGAGCAGTAATCAGATCCTGCACGGAGTCACGGGTCTCACAAGGCAAAAGCTGCACGGCTTCACGTGGGTGACCCAATTTTTCCAGAGTGTCCTGCAAAAGTTCCACCAACTGCTTGTTGGACTCACGAGCGGACTTCGAACCGCGCAACAACGGCACATTACCTGACTTAATAGCCAGGCCAAATGCATCCACAGTGACGTTAGGACGAGCCTCATAGACCATGCCCATAACACCAAGCGGGACACGCACCTGCTTCATCTCAATGCCGTTGTCCATGGTGGAACCTTGCAGAATCTCGCCTACCGGATCCTGCAAGCCAGCGACCAGACGCAAGCCATTAGCGATACCCGCGATGCGCTCTTCATCCAAACGCAAGCGATCTAACAGCTGATCACTCAGGCCAGCTTCTTTACCATTGACGATATCGCGCTCATTAGCGCCAAGAATAATAGAAGTGTTATCCAGCAAATGCTGGGCCGCAGTTTCCAAAATTTCATTCTTCTGCGGAGTTGAAAGTTGGGCAATCACCGGGGCCACGTCCTTAGCGGCACGGGCCTTGGTGAGAACCTCTTCGCGCTCCTGGGCGCGTTCGGGCGACAAGTTTTCTGTAGCTTTGTCAGTCATGTCGCCCAGTATACGTATTTAACAGCCTGCTTCCAGGCTTAAATAAAACGGCTGTCCGGTTTAGTAGGCCGCTGAAATTATGAAGGCTGCTGCAATTAGTAGCCTGCTGCAACATCAACTTCCGTCGGCATCTTCTCGCCAGCCGCGAAAGCTTCCATATTTTTCAGCATGTGCGCGCCGATGCGCTTACGCACCGAATACAGCGGGTTCGCCAAATGTGGAGTGATGACGCATTCCGGCATCTTCCACAACGGGTGCCCATCCGGCAATGGTTCAGGTTCAGTGACATCCAAACCAGCACCAGCGATGACACCATCACGGAGCGCGTCGACAAGATCATCGGTGTTGACCAAAGGTCCACGACCCACATTCACGACGACGGCGCTATCTTTCATCTTCGCAAAAGCATTGGCATCCACAATATGGTGGGTTTCCTCGGTCAACGGCATCAGCAGCACAAAGTAGTCCGCGCGCGGCCACACCGAATCCAACTCAGTGCTTGGCACAGTCTCATCCGCACCTTCAACGGGGTTACCGGAGCGATTAACCGCAATAATCTCCGGGCCAAAGCCAGAGAGCATGTTAATTAATTCCGCGCCAATTCCACCCGCACCGATAATGGCAACGGTAGAATCTTCGCACAAAAATCGCGTCTTAGCTTCTAGCTCCTCCTGCAACCAAGTTTCCGCCTGCGTGGACGCTTTGTGTGCATGCAGTTGCGCCAAAAGAAGCGCAATCGCAGACTCTGCCACGGTCTTGTCGTACAGGCCGGCAGCATTTGCCCACCGGGCCGACGACGCCTTCATCTGGTCGACGAAAGCATCCACGCCGGCCAGGTGCAGCTGCACGAAACCAAGGGATTCTGGAATCTCCGGCAGCTCATCCGGCTTACCGTTAAACAACATGCAGTCCGCGTCGTCGATGTCGTCGACAAGCGTGTGGCCGGCGTCTTCTAGGGTCTTTTGTACTTTATCCCAGCTGTGCGGGTACATCAGAAACTTCATGGCCCCCAGGTTACCGGGATTTTCGGCGAAGCAACCAATCCTAGCTTCTTCGCCACAACTTCAAAACACCAGTTTTACAGACGCGAAGCGTAGTTCGAGAGGTAGTCAGCATGCACAACCGGACGTTGCATTTCCTCCGGCATGTCTTCGGTCTTCTTACCCATGATCGACTTCAACGCCGACGACGAGTAGTTGACCTCGCCACGGCCGACGACCTCAGAATTCGGTCCAACGATATCCACAATTTCACCGGCACGGAATTCACCATCAACATCGGTGATACCGACTGCCAGCAGCGAATTACCGCCACGAGTAACTGCCTTGAGCGCACCTTCGTCCAAACGCAAAGTTCCACCGGAATCGGCAGAATAGAGTGCCCAGAATTTCCAAGCGGACAAACGGCGTTCTTCACGAGTGTGGAATACGGTACCAACTCGGGCATCTTCCAACGCCGGGCCAATATTATCCGCCGACGTGAGCAGCACCGGCACGCCGCCGCGCGCTGCCAGGCGAGCTGCCGATACTTTCGAGGCCATTCCGCCAGTACCAACCTTGCCGCCGTCACCAGCGGCAACGCCTTTCAGGTCTTTACCAGTGACAACTTCGTCGACGAAGTTAGCATCTGGCTCCGCCGGATTCTTGTCGTACAAGCCATCGACGTCGGAAAGCAAAAATAGCGCATCCGCGCCAGTCAAGTGGGCCACGATTGCCGATAGGCGGTCGTTATCACCAAAACGCATTTCGGAGGTCGCCACCGTGTCGTTTTCATTCACGATCGGTACCGCACGCAAAATACGCAAACGATCGATAGTACGCTGCGCGTTCCGGGTGCGGTCGCGTCGGCCAGCATCCGAGGCAGTCAACAAAACCTGCCCGCACGTACGGTTGTAGCGGGCGAAAGAGCGCGACCACTCATAAGCCAAATGCACCTGGCCAACCGCAGCAGCTGCCTGCTTGGTGGCAAGATCCTGTGGGCGTTCCGTCAAGCCCAGCGGCTTCATGCCAGCGGCGACAGCTCCCGAAGAGACCACAATAACGTCGGAGACTTCCATACGCGCCTGCAACGCATCAACAATGTGATCGATCTTTTCCGGGGAGACGGAAAAATCATCCGTCAGCGAGGAAGAACCGATCTTGACGACGACGCGCTTGGCTTTCGTAATCTGCTCACGCAAAGCAGATTCGTGGCCCATGGCCAAGCTATCTTGTGCTTCTTCCGGCGGATCCGGGAACTTCGCTTCCGGCGAATTATCCTGGTACGGATCCAACGGGAGGTGGGCATGAATGTCACGGTCATGGGCGTTGTGAGGCATACTGCTTAGTCTACAAAAATCCGCGCGCGATCTCACCCATCACACGATCTGAATGCTTAACCCTGCCAACGCTCGCGATCTGATTGTTCTTCGTCGACGTCTCCATAAACCAGTTCGTCGATCAGGCCGCGTCGCGCCTGCGAAGCACGCTTACGCTCTGCCGCGGTAGCACGATCCGTGGTTTCCAATCGAGCATCACGTCCACGACCAGCCAAAGTTGGATCGCCGCCGATCATCGGTTCCCACTCGAAAGTGATCTCGCCGATGGTCACCGGGCAGCCTTCCACCGCGCCTCTGCGGAAAAGCTCTTGTTCCACACCGGCGCGAGCTAAACGGTCAGACAAATAACCAATCGCTTCGTCGTTTTCGAAGTCCGTCTGGGAAATCCAACGCTCAATCTTCTTGCCTTCGACGATGAAGCCACCTTCCACCTGTGGGTCTTCGCGCACTGTGAAATCAGCATGATGGCCGCCCTGTTTCGCACCACGCCCCATAACAGCCTGCGGGCGGATAACTTCTGGCGCCGGTTTTTCTTCTCCAACTGGGCGCTCTGCCCGGTCTGCATCCACAATTTCTGCGAGTTTATAGCGCAATGCATCCAAGCCCTGCCGCGCGACAGCTGAGATGATGAACACCGGCCAACCAAACTGTTCTTCCAGGTCCTCTCTGACAAATTCTGCCAACTCACGGGCTTCTGGCACATCGGCTTTATTAAGCACAATCACTCGTGGGCGTTGCATGATATCGCCCAAACCTGTGTCTTCTTCCAAAGCATCTTGATATTGCGCTAGTTCATGTTCCAAGGCTTCAATATCCGATACCGGATCACGACCTGGCTCAATAGAAGCTGTATCGACGATATGGGCTAGTACAGCGGTACGCTCAATGTGGCGCAAAAACTCCAGACCGAGGCCTTTGCCCTGGGAAGCACCGGGAATTAGGCCGGGCACATCAGCAATAGTAAATACACTGTCACCAGCAGTAACCACCCCTAGGTTCGGGCTCAAAGTGGTGAATGGATAATCACCAATTTTCGGCTTTGCTGCAGACAGAACGGAAATCAGAGACGATTTACCGGCCGACGGGAAACCTACCAGCCCCACGTCGGCAACCGATTTCATTTCTAAAATCAGATCATGTTCCTCCCCGGGCTCGCCTTTCAGCGCGAAACCGGGCGCTTTCCGGGAGGCATTAGCAAGAGCCGCGTTACCCAGGCCGCCATATCCACCTTCCGCAGCCATGAACCGGGTGCCAATTGTGGTCAAGTCCGCCAGCATCTCGCCTTTCGCATTGCGCACGACCGTGCCCACGGGCACCTCCAAGACTAAGTCTTGGCCACGCTTACCCTGGCGATGATCTCCTTCACCGTTGCCGCCGCGTTCTGCCTTGATGTGCGGTCGGAAATGGAAATCTAACAGTGTGTGCACCTGGTTGGAGACTTCCAGGATAATGTCGCCACCATGGCCGCCATTACCGCCGTCGGGGCCACCGAGAGGTTTAAATTTTTCGCGGTGCACCGAGGCACAGCCGTGCCCGCCGTCGCCTGCAGATAGGTGCAGGGTTACTCGATCGATAAAACGAGACATGGCGCGGGCCCTTTCTAGAAAAATGTTGGCGGTGCGTTAGACCATTATTTAAGCAAAAAACGCGCAGCCCCACATTCAGGTGGGAACTGCGCGTTGGAACCGTGTCGGTTCCGACGAGAAGCTCAGGCTATTTATGCGCTGGCTTCTGCGGCTACTTCTTGTGCCGGAACGATGTTGACGACCCGACGTCCGCGCTTAACACCGAAGCTGACGGATCCAGCTTCGAGAGCGAACAAGGTATCGTCGCCACCACGGCCGACGTTCTCACCTGGGTGGAACTTGGTGCCACGCTGGCGAACGATGATCTCACCAGCGTTGACTTTCTGGCCGCCGAATCGCTTAACGCCGAGACGCTTGGCCTCGGAATCGCGACCGTTCGAGGTGGACGATGCGCCCTTCTTGTGTGCCATTGTGCTATCCCCTTAGTGCTTTACTTAATTCCGGTGATCTTGACGACGGTCAGTGGCTGACGGTGGCCCTGACGACGCTTGTAACCAGTTTTGTTCTTGTACTTCAGGATCCGGATTTTTGGACCCTTGGTCTGTTCTACGATTTCAGCGTTGACGGATACACCGCTGAGCTCATCAGCCTTGGTCTTGACGGTTGCGCCATCGGCGAGCAGAACCGGGGTAAGAGCCACGGCATCGCCTGGCTCGCCCTCAAGCTTCTCAACCTTGACGAGGTCACCTTCAGCAACCTTGTACTGCTTTCCGCCGGTCTTGACGATCGCGTACATGGAGGGTTACCCCTTATCTATACTCGACTCGGAACATACGCACCGCACACTGCCAAACAGCCGCGGTGCGTAAGCCCCAAGATGGACTTTAATTACTTAAGCGTTACTTGCCACGCTATCCATGTGCCAACTAGATAGCCACCTAGATATGGCTATCTAGCAGCTGTCTGGATAATGATGCGCAGGCTCATAACAGCGACTGTCCAAGACTACCGTGCACACACCCAAAAAGACAAACCCAACTATTTCTTTACTGGGCGTCGTACAACTCGACGCCGCCGTGTGCTTTTGCGCACAGCCGAGTCTTTAGCGCTGCGTTGGTGCTTCTCACTACCGGTGCGGTGCGTGCTATCACTCGCGTCGCCAGCCTGCTGCTGCGTCGCTGTCGCCTGCGAGTCATCGCCTGATTGGGAAGCCACCGCAGAAATCCGCCGCACTACTCGACGACGCTTCATAGACTTACGCACTGCCTCCTCAGCACCCCCTACAGCCCCTTCAGCCCCTGCTGTTTCTGTAGCCTGTGCAACTGTGTCCTCGTGCTCCTTGCGGTTCGTGAGGATTCTCTTGGTCGGCGCTGTCTGATTGCTTCCCTGGGTATCATCCCACCGGAAATCCGCCTTGCGCGGACGGTGATCAGAACGGGAATTACCACGAGTACGACGGCGGCGGCGCGGACTGGACTCAAACTCTGCAACCGCTTTCTCGTAGGCGTTCTTATCACCTACAGGTTGCGTGTCTCCGACGTTTTGCTTCTCAGCGCCGTTCTTTGCCTCAGCGCTGTTTTTTGCCTCAGTGTCGGTTTGTTTCTCAGCGACGTTACGTGTCTTAGCGCCATCTTGTGCGGCAACCGAAGCTTGCGACACAACATCATGGGCACGCTTGTTCCTACGATTCTTACCACGCTTAGCCCGGCCAGATTTCGCCGAGCCAGTTGTTGGCTCATCCGAACGATCCGAAGTTCGAGCCTTTGGCTGTTGCTTGCCAATCACGCTAGCCGCCAAATTTTCAAATTCTGCGGCTGCAGCCCGCTCTCGTTCGCGTTTGCTCTTCGGGTTCTCGCCCTCATGCACGTCTACTGAAGTCGACGCAGTCACGTCCTCATCATCAGCCGTGTCCGCATCATCACTTGCGCTAGCACCATCCGCGCTAGCGTCAGAGCCTGCCAACAGTACGCGATCGCGACCATAGCCATTGTCTGGCTCATGGTCGTGCGCCTGTGCCGCAATTTCGGCCTGTTTCATGGCATCAACAGGATCGCTGTTGATCAGCACTCCCCTGCCCGAACACGTCGGGCAGTCTGCCGCATAAGCTTCCAATAAGCCGGTACCAATACGCTTTCGGGTAAGCTGCACCAAACCTAAGCTGGTGACTTCCGAAACTTGATGACGGCTACGATCCGAAGTCAAACGCTCTTTCAACCGACGCAACACCAGATCCTGATTTTCTTCCAAGATCATGTCAATGAAGTCAATGACAATCATGCCACCCAAATCTCGCAAACGGATCTGGCGCACAATTTCGTCTACAGCTTCCAAGTTATTGCGCGTGACAGTCTCCTCCAGGTTACCGCCCTTGCGCTTACCAGTGAATTTCCCGGTATTAACGTCAATAACGATCATCGCTTCCGTCCGGTCGATGACCAACGAACCACCGGATGGCAACGGCACATTACGCGACAAGGCCACTTGGATCTGTTCATCAATGTGATACGCAGTAAAGGAATCCTGGTCGTTGAAAGCCTTTGGGTCGTGCTTCGTAATCCGCTTCAACAAATCCGGAGCCACGGACTTGACATAGGAGTAAATGACTTCATAGGCCCGATCACCGTCGACAATGAGCTCAGTGTAGTCCTCGTTAAACAGATCGCGAACCACCTTGACCAGCATATCTGGTTCTTCGAAGAGAGTTACTGGCTCGGTTGATGCAGACTGCATCTCATCTTCCATGCGCTGCTTAATATGCAGCCACTGGTTGTGCATGCGGTCCACGTCAGCAGCAATGGCACGCTCCGGCACGCCTTCGGCAGCCGTGCGGATGATCGTGCCACCATCTTCCGGTACGACGCGCTCCAACATGTCTTTCAAGCGTTTCCGCTCTTCCGCCGGAAGTTTCCGTGAAATCCCAGCATTACGCCCGCCTGGCACATACACCAGGTACCGGCCAGAAAACGAGATATGCGCGGTCAGACGCGCACCCTTATGGCCCAATGGGTCTTTCATGACCTGCACCAACACTTGGTCGCCAGGCTTCAAGGCCGCTTCAATACGACGCTGGTGTCCGCTGAGGCCGCGTGCTTTCCAATCAACTTCCCCGGCATAAAGGACTGCATTGCGTCCCTGCCCAATATCGATGAACGCTGCTTCCATGTTGCGTAACACGTTTTCGACGCGGCCCAGGTAGATATTTCCGATCATGGAGCCTTGGTTTTCCGCATTGACAAAATGCTCGACCAACACGTCGTCTTCGAGCAGACCGAGTTGAGTAACCGTACCTGGCCCGTCCATGCGTGGACGCTCGCAGACAACCATTTTGCGCGTGATCGCCGCTCGACGCTCTTGGAATTCACTTTCGGAAACTATGCGTTCTGTCTTGCGGCTTTCTTCCCGCAGCTCGTTGCGACGACGGCGCTGTGCTTCCAGACGGTCGGAGCCGCGCAAACCACGTGGCTCGTCAATCTTTTCGACGGTGTGCTTGTTGTCCGCAGCTTTGTCTTTATTTTTGGCATCACCGGTGTTTTTCGCGTCACCAGAATTTTTTGCGTCGCCGGAATTTTTTGTGCTGGCAGCTGCTTCTTCCACACTGCCCTGTGAACCTTCGTTCGAGGACTCCTGGGCGCTCTCATCAAAACCGCCGTCTTTCTGGGAAGCGACGTTGCTTCCAACGACATGGCGATTATCATCACCCTGATCAGCGTCAGCAGTCTGCACCGATTGTGCGCTACCACGCCCACGCGATCCGCCACGGCGACCACGGCGGCGTCGACCGCGGGAATTAGTGCTGCTCCCACCACGATTATTCGCGGAGTTGTCGTTACGCACCGCGTCATCACCCGTTAGGCCATCACCCGTTAGATCATCGTTCGTTAGATCATCGTTGCCCGCTAAGTCATCTCCCACCAGATCATCGGAAGCGACTGAGTTGGATGAATGAGCCGTCGCATCGCTTGCTGCGGTCCGCGCACCATTTCTCCTTACACCGCGCGAGGTTTTTCCAGCACGGTTACGTCCCCGGTTATCGCCGTTTTCTTCAGGTGCACCGGTTGCATCCTCGGCTTCTTCCGTAGCGGCGATGATGTCGTCAATCTCAGATTCGGCAACGTCCGGACCGACATCCGGTGCACGGAATACCGGAACGTAGGCATTCATCCTCGGTTCTGCTGGGGCGGGCACATTCGGGGCTGGCTCAGGCTCATCAGCTACCGAAATGTTTGGCAGATCCGCAGCAACTTTTTGCACGATCTGGTTAATTTCATTTTCCACGTTTTTGCGCACCCGGTGGCGCAATTTCTCTTCCGCTTCGTGGTCTAGCGTCGAATCTGTTTGCTTTGGTTGCTTTGGTTGCTGCGCTTTCTTGCCATGCGTATTTTCGCTCTTATCGGCCGTTTTGCCTTCGGCTTCGCTCTGATCGGCGTTGCCTGAATCAGCCCTGCCTGAATCAGCCCTGCCAGCTGTGCCCGAATCGGCTTTGCCTTTGCTCGCGATATAATCCAGTACGGCAGTGACCTCGTCCGGTGCCACATTCGACTGGGCACGCTTAGAAATCTGCAAATCCGCTAAAACTCCAATGAGCTCCCGCGAACTCAACCCTAGATTTTTCGCCAACGTATACACGCGGGTCTTTTCCGGCCATGCCGCGCTTGTCAGCGTCGAAGCTTTTTCAATTGTCTCTTTGGTGAAATTCACCGTTATCTTTTCTCCTGAGCTCGTCTTAAACCCCGGGCGCAGCCACCTGGCCGCTGCCGCGCAGGGCATCGAAAATATTCAAATATAAAGCCCACACCGGGCTCGTCATACAAAAACTGTGTGCCGTAACGTTCTTCCAACCGCACTCGCGGGAACAACACAGTTGGCATTATGTCACAGAATTCTTGCCGACGGATAGCCGCAAAGCACAACTT
This sequence comes from Corynebacterium sp. EPI-003-04-2554_SCH2473622, assembly GCF_001665955.1. NCBI lineage: Bacteria > Bacillati > Actinomycetota > Actinomycetes > Mycobacteriales > Corynebacteriaceae > Corynebacterium > Corynebacterium sp. EPI-003-04-2554_SCH2473622. The sequence continues at coordinate 111,060 of NZ_LZMN01000072.1, forward strand.
CGCCCACAGTTTCCTCCCGCTAGCTGCGTGCCATCTGAACAATCGAACTCGGCAACTCGGCGATTTTGATTAAAATAAGGACATGCTCAGTAGAAAGGGTCACCACCGTTCGATAACTACACAACTGCTTTTCAACGCTGGCGCCGCCGTGCCCGCAGGGCTTGGTTATTCGTTGATACTGCACGAACACTGGCTAGCAGCACTACTCAGTTTCGTCTGTGCCATCGGATCCGGTGTCTGGCTGTTCCGTGATTACCTAGTCCCCGTTTCCACCGAGGAATACCGGGACACCGATTACACCCCGCAGCAAAAACTCATGCTGTACCTTCCGATAGTCCCGTGGAGTGTCATTCTGCCGCTGCCAATCGCCCAGTTAGACGGCGTTCTTCATCCAGCTGCCTCCATTGCGGTGACGGCGGCGGTGGCGACCATCGGCTTTGCTTTCCAGATCCTCGGCACCAATATCGGTCCGCGTCGCGTCGGCAAGCGTCGAATCCAACAGGCACTGCGGAAAAGCGATATGGAAGAAATCACCAGCGAGCGACTCGAACTGGTCGCACGCCATCCGAAGGTACTGCGGGACCTGGCGGCCGTCGGAGCCGGGGATAATGTGTTCGTCATGGTCGCAGAATTTGCGGGCGCCATCCACCGGGACACCGATGAAGTGATCACTGAGCTGGAAACATTGCGGAAAGCGCACCTGGTCGAGGCCAAGAAAATTACCGTGCGCGAACAGCCGAACAAGTGGCAATATAGCTTAACCCCCACCGGTATTCAGTGCTTGCAGCACTACCAGCAGGGGCGTTAGCGAAGTTCAGTGTTACAGGAATTGCGGTTGCACTCCCGCTAGCACGGGGGTTGGCTAGCGCGGGGTGGGCAGCGCCCAGCGCCGCCCTTGGCAGAGACGCTGGCGGCAATCCCTAGCTACGGTCAATGTGTCTTTTTTACAAATAGTGCTACGAAATCGCCGGTTTTGCGGCCACTATTTGCAAAATTCGCACATAAACTGCGTCGGGTTATATAAGTGCACGGAACGAGAACACCGAGTGGATACAGATTCTTGGAACCGGAACCCACTGGTTACAGATCCTTGGAACCAGATCCCGCTGCTTACAGGTTCGGGAACCAGATCCCGATCTCGCGCTCTGCGGATTCTGGGGAATCAGAACCGTGGACGACGTTTTCTGCAACGGACAACGCAAAATCACCGCGGATGGTGCCCGGGGTGGCCTTGCCGACGGGATCGGTGCCGCCAGCCAGCTGGCGCCATGCGTCAATGGCGCGGTCGCCTTCCACGATGCCAGCGATCAAGGGCGCGGAAGTGATGAAATCCACCAGCTCACCGAAAAATGGCTTATCGGCGTGCTCAGCGTAGTGCTTTTCTGCGGTTTCACGGTCTGCCACACGCAAATCGAGTTCTGCCAGACGCAGTCCCTTGCGCTCAATGCGGGAGATGATCTCTCCCACGTGGCCATTCTGTACACCGTCAGGTTTGATCAAAATCAGAGTACGTTCAGTCATGGTCTCTAGTTTACAACTTGTTTCAATGAAAACTTCTTCGGTCTAGCACTTCCCAGCCGACACCAAGCACCGGAAATTCCACGACTAGCGCAGCTAGTCTGTACCCAAATGCTGACCACTAGCGCAGCTAGTCCGTGCCCAAATGCTGAGTGGTTAGCAAGCCACGCCGCATGCGTTCCAACAACATCGAGCGCAAATACAGCATGAACGCCCAGACAGCAATGAACAACAGCATGATGACGCCGATGGACCAGTGGATGAAAAACGTCAACAACCCGAGCGCTTGCAGCACCAAAATCATGGGGATAGCCCAGGATTTACGCACGAAAAAGACTGCGAGCACATGCAAAGCCCCGAGCACCGTTACCGCAACCCAGTTCGGCGTCGTCCAATACACGCCACCATCAATTTTTAAAATGACGGTAAGACCCAAAAAGATGCTGATCGCTTGCATGATCAGCGTGCCCGACATCATGCCGGCCAGCCCACGCATGGGGTCTTTTACCGGCGCTTTGCCCGGGCCCAATGGGCCATACTCGGCAGCGCGGCTGCCAGCCGCCCCAGTAACGCGGCGAGCACTATCCTCGCGGACGCTACCCTGCCGGGCACTATCCTTCCGGGCTTTGTCGCGGCTGTCGCGGCTGTCACGGCGGTTATTGTCGTGGCGGGAATTCTGATCTGTCACGACGGTTCCTTTCCAAATAACGTGCGCGCTTCCCCAGCGGTAACCACCGAGCCGGTGATCACGATGCCAGAGCCCGATTGCACCTCGGCATCTTCTGCCAATTCCACGGCCAGCGCGTAGGCACCAGGCAGATCGTCGATAGCGTGCACGCGCTCTTCACCAAAGATTTCCACGGCGTATTCCGCCAGCGTATATGCGTCCAGAGCTCGCGGAGAACTGTTTTGGCTAATAACCACTTCATCCAGATGCGGTTCCAAAGCCAGCAATACGCCCTTGGCATCTTTGTCGTCGAATACGGCTACCACGCCGATGAGACGCTGGAAATTAAAATCACGCGAGAGCGCCGCACCCAGTGCCTGCGCACCATGCGGATTGTGCGCTACATCGATGAACGTAGTCGGCGAGGTACGCACGCGTTCTAAACGGCCCGGCACCGACACGGTGCGGAAGCCTTCCCGCACAGTATCCAGGTCAAGCCCGTGCCCGGCGCGAGCTCCAAAGAACGCTTCTACCGCTGCCAGTGCGCACGAGGCGTTCGCTGCCATGTGACTACCCGAAAGAGGGATGAAGATCTCTGGGTATTCCCCACCAAGCCCGCGCAGGTGCAATTGCTGCCCACCTACAGCGACGGAGGTTTCCAGCACGCCAAATTCGCTGTTATAGCGCGCCACACCGGCTTCCACTTCGACGGCACGGCGCAGAATCACGTCCATGGCTTTCGAGTCTTGTTCTCCGATGATCGCGATGTTCTCGGAGGGCTTCAACACGTCGTCCAGGTCATCACGTTTTTTGATGATCCCGGCTTTTTCCGCCGCGATTTCTTCGATGGTCTCGCCCAGGTAGTTCTGGTGGTCCAAGCCCACGGGCATGACGACGGAAACTTCCGGGTTCACCACGTTGGTGGAATCCCAGGTCCCTCCCAGGCCAACTTCCACCACCGCGACTTCCACCGGAGCATCCGCAAACGCGGCATAAGCCATGGCAGTCAGGATCTCGAATTTGGATAAGCGCACGTCGAAATGCGCATCGGTCATCTGCACAAACGGCTCAATTTCTTCCCATTGGCGCACGTATTCCCGCGCAGGAATCGGGTTACCATCCAAGCAGATGCGTTCGGTGACCGTCTGTAAATGCGGCGAGGTGAACATGCCAGTGCGCCGATGAAAACCACGCAGTAGCGAATCAATCATGCGCACCGTCGAGCTTTTACCGTTGGTGCCCGCGACGTGGATAACGTGGAAGTTTTCTTGCGGGTTGCCCAATAAATCCAGCAGGTACTCTATGCGTTCCAGGCTCGGATCGATCTTGGTTTCTGGCCAGCGGGTATCGAGTTCCGCTTCCACCGCAGCCAGCGCGCTGAGTTCTTCTGGCGTGGCTTGCAGCGGGGCTGGCGCGTTGCGTTCTTCATCCGGCAATCCCAGGTTGAGTTTCAACCCGTGCTCGTCGACTTCCACCGCATCGCCGGCCAAGGCGGCGAGGTCCTGATCTAACTCGCTGCTCTCGGAATGGTCTGTGTGTTGGTGACCATTGCCTGTGTTCTGGCGCTCATGGTCTGCGTGTTGACGATCATGGTCTGCGTGTTCGTTTTCTGTCACTAGCCTAGTGCCTCCAGACGCGCGCCGATGCGGTCAACTTCTTCTTGTGCCAGCTGTTGGCGGTCTTTGATCTTGTCGACGACATCTTGTGGTGCCCTGGCCAAGAATTTCTCGTTTTGCAGCTGGCCACTGGTCTGGGCCAGTTCCTTTTCTGCCTTTTTCAGGTCCTTCTGCAGTCGGGCACGTTCTGCTGCCACGTCCACGGCACCAGAGGTATCCACCGCAATGGTGATCGTGGCCTGGCTGAGACGCACCTCAACGGAAGCAGACTCGGTGAAATCTGCGCCTGGTTCTTCCACGTTTGCCAGGTTGCGCACCAGGTTTTCCTGTCCAACCAAGTCGGCAGCAGCAAAATCCAGCTTTCCGGGAATCTTCTGCGACGGCTTCACGCCCTGGTCCGCACGGAAGCGACGCAGCTCGGTAATCAATACCTCGGCATCGGCAATGCGACGTGCAGCAACCTCATCAACCGCGACCCCACCGTTGGTATCAGCTGCGGTAGGCCAATCTGCTACCACCAGAGATTCGCCACCGGTCAGCGCCTTCCACGTCACTTCGGTCACAAACGGCATGGTTGGGTGCAGCAAGCGCAGCACCACGTCCAGCACCCGTCCCAGCACGATCTGGGTATTCCGGCCTTGGGCAGACTCCCCCTCGCGTGGGATCTGGGTTTTGGCGATCTCGACGTACCAGTCGCACAGCTCACCCCAGGCGAAGTGGTAGAGCAGCTCGTTGGCTTTCGCGAATTGGTAGTCGTCCAGATACTTGTCTACCTGCGCGCGTACTTGTTCGGTGCGGTCCAAGATCCAGCGGTCGGCGTCGGTAAGCTCACTGCGCTCGGGCAGCTCGCCCATACCCGCACCGTTCATCAACGCGAACTTGGTGGCGTTAAACAATTTGGTGGCAAAGCGCTTCGAAGCCTCTGCGGCCTCATCACCCACCGGCAGATCCACGCCTGGGTTCGCGCCACGCGCCAAGGTAAAGCGCAAAGCGTCGGCACCGTAATCGCGTACCCAGTCCATTGGGTCAATGCCGTTGCCCAGTGACTTCGACATCTTGCGGCCGTGCTCATCACGAACCAAACCATGCAGGTAGAGATCCTTGAACGGCACCTGTGGCCGGCCGTCAGCAGCCGTGCCGAAGGTTTCCGGGTCCTGTTGAGCTGCGAAGGTGCCGAACATCATCATGCGGGCAACCCAGAAGAACAAGATGTCGTAGGCGGTGACCAGCACCGAGGTTGGGAAATAGCGATCCAGGTCAGCGGTTTTATCTGGCCAACCCATCGTGGAAAATGGCCACAGTGCAGAGCTAAACCACGTATCCAATACGTCGGGGTCTTGCTCATAGCCTTCTGGGGCTTGCTCATCAGGGCCGACGCAGACGATGTCCCGCTCGCCGTTTTCATCTTCTGGCCCGTACCAGATCGGAATGCGGTGGCCCCACCACAACTGGCGCGAGATAGTCCAGTCGTGCATGTCATCAACCCAATCGAAGTAGCGCGGCTCCATCGACGTCGGGTGAATCTTGGTATCGCCTTCACGCACGGCATCACCAGCCATCTGTGCAAGCTTGTCCACCTTCACAAACCACTGCAGCGACAAGCGCGGCTCAATCGGTTCCCCGCTACGCTCTGAATGACCCACCGAGTGCGTATACGGGCGCTTCTCCGCAACGATGCGGCCTTGCTCCGCCAAAGCCTCACGCACTTTTACGCGGGCTTCTTCACGGCTCAACCCATCAAACTGGGTACCGGTACCAGCGATATGGCCGGTGGTATCCATGACCGTGGGCATGTCCAGGTTGTGACGCAAGCCCATCGCGTAGTCATTCGGATCATGCGCCGGGGTGATCTTCACGGCACCGGAACCGAATTCTGGATCTACGTAATCATCGGCGATGACTTCCAGCTCCAGATCGTCCCGGAATGGGTGCGGGAACTTCTTGCCCACTAGGTGGGTATAGCGCTCATCATCCGGGTGTACGGCCACGGCGACGTCGCCAAGCATGGTCTCTACACGGGTGGTGGCGACGATGACGTGATCTTCGTCGTCGGCAAGCGAGCCGTAACGCAGCGAAACCAGCTCACCGTCGACGTCTTTGTGTACGACCTCGATGTCACTGACCGCTGTTTCCAGCACCGGCGACCAGTTAACCAAGCGGTGCGCGCGATTGGTGATTCCGTCGACTGGTCGCGCGAGCGCTTCACCCTGGATGAGGGGTTGTCGCGCGCCGTGCAGCACATTTTCAAGCAGATGTTTGACGCCGGCATGATTTACCGCGCGCACCGCTTGGTTAACTGGTCGCCGGTGCTGGAAACAGCGGTCAGTGACATCGAGGTCGTACACAAAGACGT